>NZ_CAADGZ010000015.1:0-49221 GCF_900696675.1 uncultured Candidatus Kuenenia sp.
AGTCATTTTCGTAAACAGCAGTAAGAGCGATTCCGTACTTGGAGGGGTATTCAAAACGTGAAAATGTAGATATTTTTGCGACCGGAGATATTTTGTCCTTGACAAAAGCCTTCTAATGAGTGAACCCGCGAATGTAGTTTCCAGCGCCAGTTTCAAAAGGCTAAAGTGTTACAAATTTCACCATTAAATATTTTGCCAAAAATGCAAAGAAATTACTGATAAAGATAATTAGGGACCACTTCCCATATTACTTGCTTTATCTTGCTGGAAAAATAAGGGAAGTGTCCCTATATTTCTATTTAATGGTAGGGTGGATTAAGGCATTGTCTTTTATGCCGAATCCACCAAAATAAAGGCAGCGAAAACGAACAGACACTAAATACTTCAGGCAACACGGTTGGTATTCCATTACGAAGAGGGTTTAATTTTAAATTATCATTTGATGGATTCGCTTGTCGCTTAATCCACCCTACGCTTCTTATATACGAATTTGTTTAAGCACGCGGGTGAAATTTTTGGTGGATGGCTTTAAGGTGTTGTTTGTTAACATGGGTGTATATTTGCGTAGTAGAGATGCTTACATGGCCTAACATTTCCTGGACAGCCCGTAAGTCTGCCCCGTTTTCCAGCAAATGTGTCGCAAATGAATGCCTCAACTTATGGGGAGAAATAGCTTCGGTAATTCCCGCTTTTAATGCACAATTTTTTACAATAAGCCAGATGTTTTCTCTCCGTAAAGGCCGTCCCGTCCTCGATAAGAATAAATAATGACTGTTCTGACTGTCTTTGATTTGCGGTCTTACGGTCGTCAAATATTCCTGGATGGCGATGGATGCCTTTTTCCCAAGAGGTACGATTCGTTCCTTGGAACCTTTGCCCTTGCATTTTATATATCCATATTCCAGGTTTATTCCGTTCAGCGATATTGTGGCTACTTCGGATACCCTTGCACCGGTAGCGTAGAGTAGTTCGAGAATGGCTTTATTCCGGATGCCTAGTTTTGTTTTGACGTCTGCGGCGGAAAGGAGGTCTTCGATTTTGTGTATCGGCACTACATAAGGTAATTTTTTCCATAGTTTTGGACTGTCGAGGGATACAAGGGGATTTTTTTGCAGTTTTCCTTCAAGGATAAGGAATTTATAAAACATGCGGATGGAAACAATTGCACGGTTAATAGAGTTTACCGATTGTCCCCGGTGTTTTTCAGAAATAATGAAGCTTGTTATGATATTCGGACGGATAGTGCTGAAATCATGAATATTTTTGCCTAATAAGAATTTTATAAAAAGCTGCAAGTCGCTTTGGTAGCCATGAATGGTGTTCATGGCTGAACCACATTCAACAAGAAGATAGTTTATAAAGGAATCAATAAGTTCATCCAAGGCACTAAAAATCCTTCTGAAAAATAAAGTATTTACAAACGGCCTGATTTCAGGATGCCTACTGCCAACCCCATTCCCAGGATACCCGCAAATACAAACCCCAATATACCCAGTGCCGGAAAACCATACACCAACGGTCCTTTATCGGCCATGATAATGAGGGAAGAGCCTATAATAAGGGCGGAAATAACGAGACTGAATGAAACCCGGTTGCTTGATTTGTCCATTTCGGAGATAAATTTTGAAAGGCCCTGATGTTCAAATTCTATTTTTAAAGTCCCCTTTTTAATCTTCCTTAAGATTTCAAAGGCGTCTTTTGGAATATACTTTAAAATGTCTATCAATTCACTGGAATACATCTCTATATCTTTGAATATGCGCCTTGGATCATAGCGTTCAAGCACAAGTTTTTCTACGAATGGTTTTGTATGAAGTATGGAATTGAATTCAGGGTCTAATTGTCTGGCAACTCCGTCTATGGTGGCAAATGTTTTAAAGAGAAGATGAAATTGGGGGGGGATTTTTAGTTTGTGCCGTGTCATTAAATCGAGGGTCTGGTGTAACATTGCAGGGACTTCTATTTGTTTTAACGGGATATCGTAATATCGTTCTAAAAATTCGCTGATATCATTCTTTAGATCGCGGATAGGATTTTCTTCATCAATTGCCCCTAACAGCTCTAAAGCCTTGATAATGCCGGGTATATTTTTTTTAGATACTGCAATGAGCAGTGTAATGATAGCATCGCGCGTCTCTTCATCAAGCCTGCCCACAATCCCGAAATCGATAAAGGCGGAAACATTATTGGGAAGAACAAAAATATTGCCAGGATGGGGGTCTGCATGAAAGAAACCATCTATGAATATTTGCTGAAGTACTGCATTTGCCCCGTTTACCGCGACGGCTTTTTTTTCTTCAGTAGTGTGCGGCTGAAGCAGATATTCATTCAGCCGTATCCCATGTATTTCTTCAGTAGTCATCACCATTGGCCTTGTGTAATCCCAATATACTTTCGGGATATGTATGGTTTTGTTGTCCTTAAAATTCTTCCGGAATTTATCCATATTGTGCGCTTCGTAGGTAAAATCTATTTCTTTTGTGATAACCTTTGAAAATTCATCGACAATGGTGATCGGGTTGAGAATCCTTATATCTTGCATATACCAGTCTGCGAGCTGGGCAAGCGTGTTAAGGATATCTATATCTGTGGTAATTATTTTGTTGAGGTTTGGCCTTTGTACCTTTATTACCACATTTTCACCTGTTTGAAGCCGCGCTTTGTGTGCCTGTCCCAAAGATGCAGCAGCGAACGGCACGGGATCAAATGAAGAAAATAACTCTTCGGGTAATTTCCCAAAAGAGTCTTTTATCTGTTTTTTGACGTCTTCATAGGGAAATGGCGGCACCCGGTCCTGCAATTTGCTCAGTTCTTCGCAAAGATCCAAGGGGATTAAATCAGGTCTGACACTTAAGATTTGTCCAAATTTTATAAAAGTAGGGCCAAGTTCTTCCAGCACCTTTCTAAGGCGAACAGCGCGGGGTTCCTGTGTTTCCGCAAAATATCTGAGGAAACGGTTTTTGATAACGCCCTTGCCGAAGGCATAGTTTTCCAGATGAAGGCGTTGAATAACAAAGCCGAACCCGTGCTTGCCCAGAATCCTCATGATTTTGTTCAGGCGGTGAATGTCTCTGATTTTTTGACGAATTTTTCTGATTGGCATGAAGTTATACTCAAAAGGTTTACAGTTTGTGATTTTTCAAATTGATACAAAGCAATTATTCCGTAATGGGTGGCACTGAAAAGCCTTGCTTGTCAGTGGTTTTGTAATATTTGCTCAATGCTTTGTAATTGCAAAAGCAGGGGCGAAGCATTTGCTACAGATTGTCATAAATGCGTTCATAGCCAAACTGGTAAATGCTTCGCCCCTGCCGTCGTTGCATATCCACATTTCAAAATGTATGCTTCATAGACAACGGAGTGAGAGTTCAACACTGAAAAACAGGGTTTGTCCTTGCCACCCTAGTCCACAGTCCTAAATCTGCCGACTGCTACTATAGAATAGAAAATTCCAAGTCCCTTACTTCTTTTCCTTGATGTCTAATTCTTTCAAAATAGCTTCAAGTTTTTTTTGCATTTCCTGGAGTTCGTGCCGTGTCGGTATGTCAAGCTTGTGGAGTATTTTTTCTACTAATTCTTCCGTCCGTGTTTCAATCTCTTCTTTGCTGGGAAGGATTTTCTTCAGTATTTCTTTTACTTGCGCGAGGGTTTCATCCTTTTGGATTTCGCCTTTTCGCACCATTTCTTCAATGAGTTCGTTTGCATTTTCTTTCGTTACAAGCATTGCGCCAAAACCAAGGTTTACTGCTTTTTTCATAATTTCTGACAGCATAGTAATCTCCCTTCCCTATAATTTATTCTAACAAAACCAGGCCATATATATTCACTTCGTCGGTTTTACTCGTGAGTGTTTCTATTTTAAGATTAAGGTTTCTTACAGTCTGATATACATCAATGCCGCATGCTTCCATTGATGGCCTGGCTTCCTCCGTGCGAATGCATGTTGAAGCAGCATCGCATTGTTCGCATAATTGGCATGGGCCTGCTCCTAGTCCAAAAGCTTTGTAAAATCCCAGGGAGAAAGCCTTTTCTTCAATTTTTGTTATCATATATCTCATTTGCCAGCTCAGGTGGCCATGCAAGAGCAATGCATTGCTGTATTCTTTCAGAATTTCTTTCATTTCATCATAAGCAGGGGAATGTGGGGGGCATGTTAGTTTTTTATTGTATTCGCTGCAGCCGTATTTACATTTTAATTGAACCCATCGTGCAATGCTTATCACTTCGGGGTGTATAAAAAAGGCTTGTTCGCAGCCGAGGGACAAGGCTTCTTTTATTAAAACATTGTGCCGTTCGTCATTATGTTGCCGGTGGGCAATGGCGGTAAATGTTGTGTTACTATGCATAGGAACTCCTGAAAAATAGTTCTTGCGAAGCGTGATGGTTGTTGTTATATACAAACAACAAGACTGATTTTACTATAAACCGTCATTGTTTTGTAATTAAATATTTTTTCGCTTAGAATTACGTAACACTTTAGTTTTTTTGAAAAAGTAGAGGCGAAGCATTTGCCCATTTGGGTGTGAACGCATTTAAGATAATACGATTGTTGGAGTTTTTCAAAAAACTAAAGTGTTGCTAAAATACATGTCCATTCATTTTTGCCGGCCGGAATAATTGAAAAGTTATCGTCTACAAAAAAATGCAGGAAAAAAGTAAACGCCCTACAATAAAACAATTGCCTCTCAACGAACGCCCACGTGAAAGGCTAATCCAGGGCAGTGAAGAACATTTAACCGATGCGGAGCTTTTAGGCATCATAATCCGCGATGGAACGCAGGAATATAGCGCCATTGATTTAGCGAAGAAACTTCTTTCTGACTATGGTGATTTTCGAGCATTAAGTGCTATTTCAATAGGTGAACTATGCAAGGTGAAAGGCATAGGCCCTGCCCGTGCAGCGCAAATCAAGGCCTCGCTTGCCATTGCGAGACGATTTTCTACCATTCCGGTAAAAACGGCGCAACAATTTAAAAAGAGCAGCGATATTTTCCATCATTTTCACGAAAGGTTGAGGGAAAAGAAGCAGGAATATTTTCTTATTACATTACTAGACAATAAAAACCGGATCATAAAAGAATTGACTATTTCCATAGGGAGTTTAACACTCAGCATTGTGCATCCGCGGGAGGTATTTAGCCCTGCTATTAAAGAATCTGCCGCATCGGTAGTTTTTGTGCATAACCACCCTTCCGGTGACCCTGAACCAAGCAAGGAAGATATACAAATAACACAGAGGCTTCAGGAAGTGGGCAATATTGTAGGTATAAAAGTCCTGGATCATATTATTGTAGGGAATGGATGTTATGTAAGTTTGAGGGATAAAGGGGTTGTGTCATAAGACTTCTTTTGTCGGCAATCTATAATCGGCGGTTAACGAGAGACGAGAGACTAATGACAAATGACTAATTATAGATGAGAAAGAAGAGGGAATGATAGATATTGTTTTTTATATAAGCTTATTTATAAATTTTTGTCTGATCTGCGAATACATGCGATCGTCCTTAATTATCCAGGAATTGCAAAAAGAGCTAGAAAAAGAAAAGGAACTTGGAAAAATGCTTGAAAGAGAACTTGAAAAGGCGAGAGCAAGAAAAAGCGAGCGGGAAAAAGAAAAAAAGGATGAAGATAGCATATTGAAAATAAATATGAGGCCTGTATTTAGAGATTAAGTAACAATTTTCGTTTGCCCGAAATACATGTAGAATTACAACCCACTTAAAAGTTATTTCCTTGCACTTTTTGTCAAAATATTTAATTGTAAAATATGATAATTGGGTAACATTTTAGTTTTTTGAAAAACTAAACTAATTCGACAATTGTGAAAAATGAATAATTACAGAAAAACAAAAATAGTATGTACCATTGGGCCGGCGAGTAATTCTCCGGCTATGATTGAACAGTTAATATGTGCCGGGATGAATGTGGCACGTCTTAATTTTTCGCATGGCGAACTATCCCAACACAAAGAGTGTATTTCCCATATTCGCGCCATTTCGGAAAAATTAATGCAACCCGTTGCCGTGCTCCAGGATTTGTCAGGGCCAAAGATAAGAATCGGGATGCTTTCCGGCGATGCGGTTACCTTGAAGACAAACGATACATTTACCCTTACCACCAGGAATATAGTGGGGAATGAGCGTGTTATATCAATCAATTATTCAGATTTACCCATGAATGTATCTATAGGCGATACCCTTCTGTTAAGTGACGGAGAAATAGAAGTAGAAGTCATACAAAAGGATGATAGAAATATTCATTGCAAGGTAATTGTGGGAGGGGTACTGACCTCTCGAAAGGGAATTAATATTCCTGCACGAAGTTTGCCGGTATCCTCATTAACGGAAAAGGATAAAAAGGATCTGGAATTTGGAATAGAGCAAGGGGTTGATTACGTAGCGATGTCTTTTGTAAAAACCGCTGAGGATATAACGGAATTGCGGGACCTTATACAGAAGAAAGGCAAAACTATCCCAATTATCGCGAAAATTGAAAAGCACGAGGCAGTAGATAATATAGAAAAAATTGTGAATACTGCGGATGCAATTATGGTTGCACGGGGAGATCTTGGGGTTGAAATACCACTGGAGAGAGTTCCTTCCGTTCAGAAAATGATTATCCGGCTTGCAAACAGATACGGCAAACCAGTGATTACCGCAACGCAAATGCTGGCTTCAATGGTAAATAACTATCGCCCCACACGGGCAGAGGTGACCGATGTCGCAAATGCGATTCTTGACGGAAGCGATGCGGTAATGCTCTCAGAAGAGTCGGCAATAGGGCGCTATCCTGCCGATGCGGTGCTAATGCTAACGAAGATTGCGAAACAAATTGAGCCTGATTTAACGCAAAGCAATACATTCGAAAAATTTCGCATACCGGAAAACCGTACCACTATTCCTGACGCCATAAGCATAGCAACGTGTCAGGTCGCAAATGAATTAAACATGAATACGATTATCACCTGTACCCAATCGGGAAGTACGGCTCGTTTTATTTCAAAGTATCGCCCGCGGCAGAAGATCCTTGCTGTAACTCCTTCGGTATGCACCTACAGAAGGCTTGCATTGGTGTGGGGTGTTATACCGATTCTTACCGAATCAATGGAAAATACCGATGATATGATGAAAAAAGGCATAGAGGCGGCAAAACAAGCAGGATACATTGGCGAAAATGAAACCATTGCGATTACCGGAGGTGTACCGGTAGGGATACCTGGTTCAACGAATTTGTTGAGGGTGTATTAAGATGAAGAAATCATTGACCCGTGAAGAAATGAGAGAACTTGACCGGAAAGCTATTGAGGAATATCAGATTCCCGGGATGCTCCTGATGGAAAATGCAGGCAGAAATGTGGCAGAGGAGGTGGTGAGAGAAACCGGTGACCTGCAGAGAGAAAAAATTGCTATTGTATGCGGCAAGGGCAACAACGGAGGGGATGGTTTTGTTGCAGCAAGACACCTTTCTAATAAAGGCATTCCGGTTGAAGTATTTATTTTTGCAAAAACAACGGATATTCCAAAGAAAAGCGACGCCGGTATAAACCTGCGAATACTTCTGAATATGAAGATACCGGTAAAAGAATATATTGATCTTCAGGCGGTAAATGATGCCATTGATAATCTGAAACGCTTTACAATGCTCATTGATGCGCTCTTTGGCACAGGATTGTCCGGAGAGGTGCGTGAACCGTTTACAACATTGATTCGTGGGATAAATACACTGAAGAAAAAAATCATAGCTGTGGATATACCATCCGGCTTAGATTGTGATACCGGCAATGTATTGGGAGCTGCAATAAAGGCAGGAAAAACGATAACTTTTGCCGCGTGCAAAAAGGGATTTTATCTGGGAGAAGGGCCAAATCATACGGGAGAGGTTGTCGTTACCGATATAAGCATTCCCGGGGAATTGCTTAGGCAAATGTGTTAATCATGAATTAATAAAAAGGAAACCACAGATTTCACAGACTTCGTCGAGAGCTCAGTCGAACGATTACACAGATTAAAAAAATCCCAAATCCCAAAATTCAAATCGTAAATCGTAACTCTCCAACGTATCTGTTTAAACCGGCAGAGTAGTAATCATATTTTTTTAAAGGATTTATCATGGTGAAGTCAGCATACACGGAAGAACATATAAAATCACTGGACTGGAAGGAACATATCCGTCTTCGTCCCGGGATGTATATTGGTAAACTTGGCGATGGGTCGTCTATGGATGACGGCATCTATGTGCTGGTGAAGGAAGTGGTTGATAACTCTATTGATGAATATGTGATGGGTTTCGGAAAGACAATAGAGATTAAAATCAGTGAACATGAGGTGGCGGTGCGCGATTACGGGCGCGGCATCCCGCTGGGGAAAGTATTCGACTGTGTCGCCAAAATTAACACCGGTGGTAAATACGATTCCGAGGCATTTAAGAAATCAGTAGGGTTGAATGGCATTGGTACGAAAGCGGTGAATGCATTATCAGGTTATTTCATGGTGCAATCTATACGTGACGGCAATGCGAAATCCGTTGAGTTTTCCCGTGGCAATATGACGAAAGATTTCCCGGTTGAAAAGACCAGCCATCGAAACGGGACATTAATACAATTTATTCCTGATGAGACGATATTTAAAAATTACCGTTTTATTCCCGATTTTCTTGAGAATCAAATCTGGAATTATGCCTACCTCAATGCCGGATTGACCATTGACTTTAACGGAAGGAAAATTCATTCCGAAAATGGTCTTTTTGATTTGCTGACCCGGAAAACAGACCCGGAGACCCTGCGGTATCCGATTATCCATTCCCGCGACAGGGATATTGAATTTGCTTTTACCCATGCCGACCAGTATGGCGAAGAGTACTATTCCTTTGTGAACGGACAGCACACAACCCAGGGGGGTACTCACCTGGCCGCTTTCCGTGAGGCAATAGTCAGGACGGTACGCGAGTTTTATAAAAAGGATTTCGACGCCGCTGACATCAGGGCTTCCATTGTCGGCGCTATTAGTGTGCGCATACAGGAGCCGGTGTTTGAATCGCAGACGAAAACAAAACTAGGCTCGATTAATATCAGCCCGGACGGCATTTCCATTCGTGCATTTGTTAACGATTATGTGAAAAAAGAACTGGACGATTATCTGCATAAGCATAATGATGTTGCAGAAAAGCTTTTGAAGCGTATCCTGCAGTCTGAGCGGGAACGCAAAGAAATCGCCGGCATAAAGAAACTGGCAAATCAGAGGGCAAAGAAGGCCAATCTCCATAACAAAAAATTGCGGGATTGCCGTATACACTACAATAGCGAAAAGAATGAACAACGTTACGAAAGTTCTATCTTTATTACAGAAGGGGATTCTGCGAGCGGTTCAATTACGAAAGCGCGCAATGTGGAGACTCAGGCCATCTTCAGTTTGCGGGGCAAACCGCTTAATTGCTTTGGATTAACCAAAAAAGTGGTCTACGAAAACGAAGAATTTAATCTGCTCCAGCACGCTTTGAATATTGAAGACGGTATTGAAAATCTGCGCTACAATAACGTGATTATTGCCACCGATGCAGATGTTGACGGGATGCACATCCGCCTGCTATTGATGACGTTCTTTTTACAGTTTTTCTCCGATTTAGTGAAGAACGGGCACGTGTATATACTTGAAACACCGCTGTTTCGTGTTCGCAATAAGAATGAGACAATGTATTGTTATAACGAGGAAGAGAAACTCGCAGCGATGAATAAGATGGGTAAAAATCCTGAAATAACGCGTTTTAAAGGCTTGGGAGAGATATCGCCAAATGAATTTGGACAATTTATTGGCGAAAATATTCGTCTGCAGCCTTTAGTGCTTGGACAAAAAGATTCAATTGTTCAGACGCTGAGCTACTATATGGGGAAAAATACCCCTGACCGGCAAACATTTATTATAGAGAACCTGTCCGTTGAGAAGAATGTAGCTTAAGAGTATGGTTAATAATAAAATGTTTAAAAGTTCTTCTGAAGCAAATGGCGTCATCCATGAGGCGCTTCATGTTTCGGAAATGTACAGCAACTGGTTTCTTGAATACGCATCGTATGTAATCCTGGAAAGGGCAGTTCCTGCGTTGCTTGACGGATTAAAGCCCGTTCAGCGCCGTATTTTACATTCGATGAAACAGATGGACGACGGACGCTTTAATAAAACAGCCAATATTATTGGCCATACCATGCAGTACCATCCACATGGAGACGCCGCTATTGGTGAAGCGCTGGTTAATTTGGGACAAAAAGACCTTCTGATTGAGACGCAGGGGAACTGGGGCGATATTTCGACGGGTGACTCCGCAGCCGCTCCTCGTTATATCGAAGCGCGTCTTTCAAAATTCGCCCTTGAAGTGGCTTTTAACAATCAAACCACCGAATGGCAGCTTTCATATGATGGCAGAAAGAAAGAGCCTGTGCTTTTGCCCATGAAATTTCCGTTGCTGCTGGCACAAGGCGCTGAAGGTATTGCCGTAGGTCTTGCTACAAGGATTATGCCCCACAATTTTATTGAATTGCTTGAAGCATCAATAGACACACTGCGCGGGAAAGAAGTAAATCTCCTGCCGGACTTTCCCACGGGAGGTATGGCGGACTTCAGCAATTATAACGAAGGGTTGCGCGGCGGCAGAATCAACGTTCGGGCAAAAATAGAGATATTGGAGAAGAAAACCCTTGTTATCCGCAGTATTCCTTACACGACTACCACGGCTAACGTTATGGATTCCATCGTAAAAGCAAATGAAAACGGCAAGATAAAAATCAAAAGAGTGGTGGACAATACCGCAAAGGATGTGGAGATAGTTGTTGAACTCCCGCCAAATGTCTCTCCCGATGTCACTATTGACGCACTGTACGCCTTTACTGATTGTGAAATATCCATATCGCCCAACGCATGCGTCATTATAGATGAAAAACCAAGGTTTCTCGGTGTGAATGAAATCCTGAAAATATCTGCAAAACACACCGTAGGTCTTTTGAAACGCGAGCTGGAGATTAAACTTGGCGAACTGCGGGAAGCATGGCATTTTTCTTCACTGGAGAAAATATTTATTGAGAAGCGCATTTACAGGGATATCGAAGAATGTGAAACATGGGAAGGGGTGATTGCCGCCATTGATAAAGGTTTGACGCCTTATAAAAAACATTTTCAACGTGAAATAAATGAGGAAGATATCGTCAGTCTCACCGAAATAAAAATTAAACGCATTTCCCGCTTCGATTCCTTTAAGGCCAACGAGGCTATTAAGGCACTGGAAGTCGAAATCAAACAGGTTGAATATGATTTAAAGCATCTTACCGAGTACACTATTGCCTGGTTTGAAAATCTGATTAAAAAATACGGAAAGGGTCGGGAAAGAAAAACACAAATCCGCAACTTTGAAACTATTCATGTTGCACAGGTTGCCCAGGCCAATCAAAAACTGTATATTAACAGGATGGATGGTTTTATAGGCTATGGCCTCAGGAAAGAAGAGTACATTGGCGATTGTTCTGATATTGACGACATCATTGTTTTCCTGTCGGACTGTACCTTTATGGTTACACGGGTATCGGAAAAAGCATTTGTCGGAAAAGATATTATACATGCCCAGGTATGGAAAAAAAACGACGCACGCATGATATACCACATGATATATCAGGATGGAAAAGACGGTCCCGTTTATGTGAAACGTTTTGCAGTCACTTCCATTACGTACGATAAATCCTACAACCTGTCGCAGGGGAAAAAAGGCTCAAAGGTACTTTATTTCAGCGCAAACCCAAACAGCGAATCAGAGGAAGTAACGGTGGCACTCAGCACGAAAAGCGCTGCCCGCAAACTGACATTTGACTATGACTTTGCCGGTCTTGCCGTGAAGGGACGTGCTTCTATCGGGAACAGGCTTACAAAATATCCGGTTCGCAAGATACTTCATAAAAAAGCCGGAACTTCTACCCTCGGCGGGATTGATATCTGGTATGACGAGACGGTTGGAAGGCTTAATAGTGAAAACCGTGGGAAATATTTGGGCAAATTTGAAGGGGAAGACAGGATACTGGTGATATACAAGGATGGCGCATTGGAGTTGACGACCTTTGAACTGACAAATCATTATGATAATGAAAAAATTGACATACTTGAAAAATATAACCCTGAAACCATTATTACCGCGGTATATTTTGACGGAGAATCAAAAAATTACTACATAAAACGCTTTAAAACAGAATCAGATGTTGTTGGCCGTGTCTTCTCATTCATTGGAGAAAGTGAAGGTAGTTTTCCGGCAGTTGTCACAACGGATGCAGACCCTAAAGCAGAGATACACAGCGTTTTCGGACGTAAAAAAGAAAAACGAAGTGAAGTTGCGTCTTTGAATAACCTTGTGGATGTCAAAGGATGGAAGGCAAGAGGCAATCGGTTGAGCAGTTATGAGGTAATCGACGTTAAGATGGTTGAGAACGGAAAACCAGAACCGGACCATGACGCAAAAGAAGACTACCATCAATTGAAGCTGTTTAATGATAGAGGGCCGCGGTAATTGTGAAATCCGAAACACAAAATCCGAAGCAAATTCTAATTACAAAGCATAAAATTCAAAACAAATCCAAAACTTCCTGTCTGCGTGCGACCACATACAGGCAGGCAACAATACGAAGTACAAAATTTGTAGTGCGACTAACCTCGTCTCACTACATTGTTGGAATTTTCCAAAATACTAAATTGTTACGCGCGTTTAGAATTTCAAATAATTTTGTCATTAGAAGTTGTTTCGGATTTCGCAGTTATTATTTCGTGCTTGTTTTGTTCCGGTTCAAAGTCTGTCGGCAACATAGCTGCCGGAATTTCTTTATTTGATTTTAATCCCAGATTTTTGAGTTTTAATGCTTGTCCAATCAAATTGCCGCTTCCACTATTGAGTTGTCCAATGGCTGCGTTGTATGATTGTTGGGATTTATTAATGTGTTTTCCAACATCTTCCAGAGTTGAAACGAATGTTACAAATTTTTCATAGAGTAAATCCCCTCTTCTTACTATTTCCATTGCGTTTTTGCTTTGCATCTCTCTTTTCCATAAATCGGCCATTAACTTTAAGCAGGCAATTAAATTTGTTGGACTAATGAGTAGTATCCTTTTTTCATAAGCATATGCCCAAAGGTCTTGATCTTTTTGAATGGATATTAAATATGCAGGTTCAATAGGAACAAACATCATTGTAAAGTCTAATGAACCCTCAAGGGCATCATATTTTTTTCCGTGCAGATCATCTATGTGCCCATAGATTGATTTCAAATGCTCAGCCAAATGAATTGTTTGTTCGTCGGTTGTCTCTGCTGATGAAAACCTGTCGTAAGAGACTAATGATACTTTTGAATCGATAATTATTACTCGATTGTCGGGAAGTTTCACCATGACATCGGGTCTTAAACTGTTTCCCCCTTCGTCTTTTATTGTCTGTTGTAAAAAGTATTCTCTGTCTTTTACCAATCCTGATTTTTGCAAGATACTTTCAAGAATCATTTCACCCCAGTTACCCTGCTTTTTCGCCTGACCTTTAAGTGCCGTCGCAAGATTATTAGCCTCACTGCTTACTTTATTTGTTTGTTCCACTAATTCTTTTACTTTCTCTTCAAGTGAAAATCGTTGCTTAGACTCCTTGTCATACGTTTCTTCAACTTTCTTTTTGAAGTTGTCGATGTTTTCACCAAGCGGCTTTAAAAGAGCTTCAATGTTTGTTTTATTTGTTTCGGTAAATTTACCGGATTTTTCTTCCAGAATTTGATTTGCTATTTTTTCAAATTGCAAATGAGAGGTTTCCTGCATTTTAGTGATCTCTTCTTTTTGAGTCGATAGTTTTTCCGTTAGTGCAGAATTTTTGGCAGTCAGTGTGCTGTTCTCGGCGGTTATTTTCGTTATTTTGTCTGATAGTTGGACTAATGCGTCTGCTTGTTTTTGATTGAGTTCTTTCTGAGATTTCAAATTTTCTTTCAACGAATTATTAGTTGCATTTCCTTCGGCGATTTTCTGCTTTAATGAATTGATTTCATTTTGCAGAGATGTGTTTAAGGTCGTTTGCTCTGCCATCACCTTTGAAAGTTCAGCAATTCTCAATTCATTGTTTTTAACTGTTGTTTCCAATGAAGAGGATTTGGATTGAAGTCCTGTAAGCTCTATTGCTGCTGATTCATACTTTGTATTCAATTTTGAATATTCCAGTTGTTGCACTAAAAGCCTGTCCTCTGAAACCTTCCATTGTGTATTTGTTTCATGGAATTTCGCATTTAATGTTTCATAGGCTGTTTTAGAAACACTTTTTGCCTTGTTTAGCAAATAGAAAATGATGTAGGAAACTGAAAGCCCTGCTATTAGGCCGGTTAAAATTGATATTATATCCATTTTGTCTGTTTATTTCTGGTATTTCTTTAATACAATGACTGTCAACGTTTCGCGGGTATCGCTTCAGCCCTCACTACGGTTTAAGAAGATATGTCCCGAGCGAAAAATATGTGGTCAGCGAAATGATATCGGAAATTGCCAATACAAGTGGGCACGAGGCATGGGTTGGATTAATACCCATCTTCTTAAAGAGTATCGGTAAAATACATCCAAGGAAAGAAGCGGTAACGATGGTAAATAGGATTGTAAGAGACAGGACTATAGAGAATACCTGTTCATGTAGCCAGAAAAAAGACACCAGGTACATGATTCCGCCGCACAGAGCGCCTATTTTGAAACCGATGCGTATCTCGTAAAGAACAATCCCTTTCATTTTTATAGTTCTTCCAAATGAAGAAAGAGTAACCGCAACTGCCTGCGTGCCCATACTTTCTGCAAGACCTAAAATTACCGTTATAAAGAATGCGATAAAAATAAACTTGTTTAAGGTGACGCTGAACAGGTTTGCAATCAGCGCACAAGTAATTCCGCTCAGAATGTTAAAAAGTAAATAGGGGAATCGTAAAAAGGTGCTTTTGAAAACAGAAGGTTTTCGAAATTCTTCAAGTTTTATACCGATTATATTGAGCAGGTCATCCCGTGCCCGCGTCACATCCTCTTCAATTGCTATTGTGTCTTCTATTAAATTATTAACCCGTGTAACGCCAATAAGTTTTCCTTGTTCGTCAACAACAGGGAAGGCCAGGAATTTATACATTAAAAAATATTCAAGCGCTGTATCTAAAGAAGTTTCCATGAATAGTTTGATGGGGTTGCGTATCATAATATCAGAAATCTTTGCTTTTTTGGGAGAAGTGATAAGTTTTCTTAAAGGTATTATGCCCGTCAATTTTCCTTCACTATCAGTGGCATAGCAATAAAAAATATTACCAGCGAGCTTACTGTCACGGATAAATTCAAAAGCAGTTTCAATTGTACTATCTTCCGAAACAGCAAGCATTTCAGTAGAATATTTAATTTTGGCACTATAGTCAGGGTCTGAATTTCTTAATTTTTTATTGCGAAACAACATGATTGCACTATTCTTTTCTATATTAAGAATGACTCCCGTGAGTAGGAGGTAAATTTGCTAAAAGATAGTTAGGGTTGAGATTTATGATAGCGGTATAATAAAAAAACTAAATGGATAATGTCAACATCTACTTGGTTAAGTAGAGACGCATGGCCGTGCGTCTCTACAATAATGGTTGAAACTATTTAACGAATCATACTTTATAAATTTAACACAGAGGTATTTTCGGATGAAAAAGATACTTGTCACCGGAGCGGCAGGGTTTATTGGTTACTATGTTTCAAAAAAATTATTAGCATCAGGATTCAATGTTACGGGTATCGATAACATAAATGATTATTATGATACAACATTGAAACATGATAGGGTTAAACAACTTATAAATAACAAACAATTTTCTTTTCATACGTTGGACATAATTGATAAAGACGCCCTCTTATTAATTTTTAAAAAAGAAAAGTTTGATGGTGTTATCAATCTTGCCGCACAACCCGGGGTAAGATATTCTCTCATTAATCCACACGCATATATTGATAGCAATATAGTCGGATTCATCAATATACTGGAGGGTTGCAGGCAGAATAACGTACAACATCTTGTTTACGCATCTTCCAGCTCTGTTTACGGAAAGAACACAAAAATTCCCTTTTCCGAACATCACAACGTGGACCACCCCGCTTCTTTATATGCGGCAACCAAAAAAGCCAATGAACTTATGGCGCATACCTATTCCGGCATATACAACATCCCCTGCACGGGACTGCGTTTTTTCACAGTGTACGGTCCTTGGGGAAGGCCGGATATGGCTTACTTTCTCTTCACGAAGGCAATTATCGAAGGAAAACCGATCAATATATTTAATCATGGAAAAATGAAACGTGATTTTACCTATATTGATGATATTGTTGAAGGAGTAGTAAAGGTTATGATGAGGATACCTTGTAAAAATCCTGATTGGGACGGAGAGAATCCCGACCCCGCCACCAGTAATGCTCCTTACAGGGTGTACAATATAGGTAATAATAAACCGGTGGAACTCCTTAGGTTTGTTGCGATATTAGAGGAGTACTTGGGGAAAAAAGCAGTGAAAAAAA
This sequence comes from uncultured Candidatus Kuenenia sp., assembly GCF_900696675.1. Classification (NCBI taxonomy): domain Bacteria; kingdom Pseudomonadati; phylum Planctomycetota; class Candidatus Brocadiia; order Candidatus Brocadiales; family Candidatus Brocadiaceae; genus Candidatus Kuenenia; species uncultured Candidatus Kuenenia sp. The sequence goes on from NZ_CAADGZ010000015.1 coordinate 16,554, forward strand.
TGCTCCCCATGCAGCCGGGAGATGTTCCCGTTACGTACGCAAATGTTGATGAACTGATAAAAGACGTTGGTTTTAAACCCGCGACACCAATTGAAACAGGTTTGAAAAAATTTACCGACTGGTATAAATGGTATTTCAATGTGAGATAAAGTTATTCCTAAACTGGCATAGCCAGAACCAAAGAAGCAGGAAATAAAAAATACGAAATTCGAAGTACGAAATCCGAAACAAATTCCAAAATCCTCCCCCTTATCCCCTTCCAAAGGAGGAGAATGTCCCCCGCTGGCGGGGGTGCATGGGGTGGATTCCTTCTCGTTACCAAGCCGGAACCTGGGAACTAGAGTTTTTAAGCAAGCACGAAATGCGAGATACTAAAGATGCGCTTGTTACCAAAAATTTAATGCGCAGAAAATAAGCGCTTTAGCAATTCAATTTTTTTGTGATAAATTCATAATTTATTAAGTACCATTTTAGCAATAACTTAAACCCTGTGAACGGTGACTATTGTTTATACGATAATGGTTTTCCATCTGCCTCTTTTATAGAGAATGAAGATAGCAATGGCGCGGCATATCCAGTCGATTGCCGCTCCCAGCCATACGCCTCCCAATCCCCATCCAAGTTTGATTCCAAACAGGTAGGCAAAGGGAAGGTGCAGGCACAGTGTACCGGCAATGGTTATGAGCATCGGGCTTAATGTGTCTCCCGCCCCGCGTAGCCCACCGGAAAAAACCATATAGATTGCCAGCGCTGGCTGCTCAATGGCGGCAATCATGATGCACACGACTGCCAAAGAGAGTACATCTGGAGCGGGGTTAAACATTTTTGCCATTTGTGACGGGAAAACAATGAAAATAATGGCAAAGAAACACATAAAACAAACGGAAAAGAGGCAACTGCGTTTCATGCTTTTCAGAGCGAGAGGCACGTTATTCGTACCGAGGCTCTGTCCAACCAATGTGGCGGTGGATACCGCGATGGCGAATCCAGGCATAAACGACATTGATTCGATGCGTATGGCTATCTGATGCGCGGCCAGCGGAACGGTGCCGAGTATGGCGACAATTTTCGTGAAGAACAAAAACCCTATTTGTGTGAGAAGGGCGTCAATGGTGGCGGGAAATGAAATATGAATAATCCTCCTGATAGAGGCAACGTGTAGTTTTTTTATAGTGTTGTATTGAAGGTGCACGATGCATTTTCCACTGAAAAGCCTTGACAACAGCAAACCCGCTCCGATCGCAAATGAAATTGCGGTTGCCCATCCCACACCTGCCACACCAAGCATGGGAAATGGCCCTATTCCGAAAATAAGCAACCAGTTGAATAAGATATTAAAACAGTTAACGATGAAAGTCACTTTCATTGGCGTTTTGGTGTCCCCCGCGCCCCGAAGGATGTCGCTGCTTACAAAAATAATGAGGCGAAAAACTAAAAAACCGGAGACAATTTGAAAATACCTCTCTCCAATATCCGCTACTTTTGGCTCCGCACTCATCAGGATAAAAATAGTCCTTGCGAAATATATCAGGAACGGCGAGATGAGTACTCCCATAAAGAGTGCAATGAGGAGCGCCTGTGACGCCACAAGTTGCGCATGGTCTTTTTCCTTTGCGCCAATGTGTCTTGCCACGATGCTTGAAGCGCCATAGCTCAAAGAGGTGGTGACCAGGGAGATGAAAAAGAATAAGGAGCCAGCCAGACCTGCAGCGGCAATGGCGTCTGTTCCGAGCCTGCCTACCATTATAGTGTCAGAAATAAAAACGCTCATATGGAGCAAGTTTTCAATAGCGACTGGTATGCAGAGTCTTAAGATATTCTTATTCAGGTTTTTTTCTGTTAGTTCAAGCAGTGGCATAGTGATTGATAAGTGTGCGTATAAGAATTTTCATAATATTTATACGGGCTGCAGGGTTGCAGTGGTCATAATGCTTGCATTTGCAAATAGATAACTAAGTTAATCCCCGTGTGTCATTGTGAGGCAGAACTGCTAAGCAGCCTAAATCCATTCATTTCTGGTTCAATTGTGTACAAGTGAAACGAAACGTTTTGTGTTGTTTACGGCTTTTGACCGTGAGCAGGATAGGCGAGACAACTGCATAAACATCTGTTTCAATTCTCCGTATCAATAGTGTTATAAATAACAAATTGCAAATTACAAATAACAATTTCCAAATAACAAATAATATCGGGATTCCAGTTGCTGAAATTCCAAGTTTTGTTATCCTTGTTTCACAAGTACTGTTTTCCATTAAAATGTGGAGTGAATATCGCAAAATAGGGTAAAATCTCCATTTTGGCAAGGTTTGTGGAGCTTGGGAACGAGATTGAATGCGTGACAATGCGCTGTAACCTGGCCGCAATTGCCCTGCGGTTTATTACCCGCCGGTAGTGCGCTGCGTTATGCGATACCGTTTTTTATCAGCCGAAAAATAAGAGGTAAGCGATAATGGCCTGGATATATCTGATTATTGCGGGTTTATTTGAGATAGGTTGGCCGCTGGGCTTAAAGCTTTCACAGACAACAGAGCACAAAGTTATGTGTGTTATATTTGCTGTTACGTCTATGGGTTTCAGCGGCGCATTCTTGTGGTTGGCGCAAAAGACAATACCGATGGGTACGGCATATGCTATTTGGACCGGAATTGGCGCTGTTGGCGCATTTATTATTGGCATAATTATGTTCAAAGACCCGGCAAATATTTTGAGGATAGTATCGGTACTGCTGATAGTGGCAGGAATAATTGCATTAAAACTGTCTTATTCGTAGTGATTTCCAGGTTGTTCCTTCCCACGTATCCCTCTTTTCGGAAATTGACTGCATAAACCTGGGGGCAGGCTACAAGGCCTAAAACCCGCGTGAGAACCATCATTTGTATGTAATGATGGGTAAATCGGAGTGCACCCACCAGATTAGAACGCATCCCTTCGCTGCTTTTGTTTAGGCGGTCTGTGGGACATTATTTCACTGATGGGTTTTGTTTGCGGGTGTGATTTTGTTTTCCCGAAGGGGAAAAGCCTTTTGAGCAAATCCGGTTTTTTCAACGCAAAAAGTTTCTTCCTTAACCAATCCTGATTTTCTTTCTTATACCAGAAAAAGAAACGATGCTGTTCCTTTTTTTCACGGATTGATCTGGGTACGTAATATTCTTTAAGCGTATAGGGATGGTAGCCGGAGTAGTACATGACGGTTGCAACGGTCATGGGTGTGGGAGTAAAATCCTGCACCTGTTCCAGATGGAATCCGAGTTCCCTGGTTTCTGCGGCAAGGGTTGCCATGTCGTCTTCCGTGCATCCCGGGTGGCTGGAGATGAGGTAGGGGACAAGCTGTTGATTGAGTCCGTGTTGTTTATCAATACGGTCAAATAGCTTTTTAAATTCCTTAAAATGTTCAAATGACGGTTTTCTCATCAATTTAAGGATTGTCGGGGAAGTATGTTCAGGGGCAACTTTTAACCTCCCGGAAACATGCCGGGTTAAAAGCTGTTCCAAATAGTCGTAAATGGATGTGTCGGCTTTTTTATTATAGCTTTTTGTCAATAAATCGTGCCGGATGCCGCTGCCTACAAATGCCTTTTTCACCTTTGGATGCGCATCGGCTTTGCGATAAATTTCGGTTATCGGAGAATGGTTTGTATTGAGATTGTCACAAACAGCGGGATAAATGCATGAAGGGCGGATGCATTTATCACATATTTCCTGTATTCTGCCTTTCATTTTATACATGTTGGCGGATGGGCCGCCAAGGTCTGAAATATAGCCTTTGAAATCCGGCATGTTGGTTACCTGTTCCACTTCTCTCATAATAGAAGACTGTGAACGGCTGGCAATGAACTTTCCCTGATGCGCAGAGATGGTGCAAAAACTGCATCCGCCGAAACATCCGCGATGCGTGTTGATCGAAAATTTAATCATTTCATACGCGGGAATAGCGCCAAGCGTTTTATATATCGGATGGGGGAGTCTTGTGTAAGGCAGTTCGAAAGAAGCGTCAATTTCTTCTTCGGTCATTGTTTGAAATGGCGGATTGATAATCAGCGTTTTTTCTCCAATAGTTTGGATAATGCGGTCGGCAAAAACCTTATTTGATTCCTGTTCTATTTGTTTAAAATTTGCGGCGAATGCCTTTTTATCTTCCAAACATTTCTGGTGGGAATGTATATAAATGTCGTTCCAATGCTTGTTTTTTGGCATGCCGTTGCCTTGATTCCGGAGATAAGCCGTTTGTTTCACCATAGTCAGTTGGTGGAGGGGTACCCCTTTTTTTAAAAGTTTAAGGATTTCTCTCACGGGCATTTCTCCCATTCCATACACCAGTAAATCGGCTCCGCTTGTTTCAAGAAGAGAAGGCATCAGTTTGTCCGACCAGTAATCATAGTGCGTCACCCTTCGTAAGGAAGCTTCAATACCGCCAATGATGACGGGGACATCGGGGTAGAGAGATTTCAATATTTTTGTATACGTGACGGCGGCATAGTTAGGGCGCAACCCTGTTTTTCCGCCAGGGCTGTAAGCATCCGTGGAACGGAGCCTTTTGTTGGCAGTGTAATGGTTCACCATAGAGTCCATACAACCAGAGGTTACCCCGAAAAAATATACCGGTGCGCCAAGTATTTTGAAATCATGCAGATCGTCACGCCAATTTGGTTGAGGAATAATTGCAACCCTGTATCCTTCTTTTTCGATAATCCTGCCTATCACCGCAGCTCCAAATGCCGGATGGTCAACGTATGCGTCGCCTGATATAAGAATGACGTCCAGTTGGCCCCATCCCCGCATTTCCACTTCTTTTTTGGTAACAGGAAGCCATTTTGTTATTTCGTTTTGTTTATTCATAACGGCAGGCATGAGAGAAGTTAAACAATCACGCTCATCGAGGAGCAATTCTTTCCGGTTGATATAACAATGCATATGGAAGTAAAAGTATAATACCTTTTTATAGAAAAATACAGAGCGTTCCCAAACCATGAGCCTAATCTACACAAGTTATATCTGGAGATACCACTTGACAATATTTGTTGATTTCTATAGCATTTGAAAGCATATCAGACTCTTATCAGTATCAGTAATTTCTTTGCACACTTCCATTCGTCAGTGCGTGCTTTTTGGCAAAATGTTTAATTACGCCTTCCGCAGTCAGCAATCTACAGTCGGCAGTCGGCAAATTGCAGATTGCAGATTAAGGACTGTTTTTGTGTTTGTTTGGTTCTGGCTATGTCGGCTTAAATATTGAAAAAATAGGGATGTGAATCCCTTTGGTTTCAAAAATGTACTATTTAGAAGGAGTTATAATGAGGAACGTTTTTTTTGTTGTATTTGCAACTTTTATGTTTTCACTTTTATGGTTGCAAAGTCCGGTAGTTAATAAAGTGGATGCTAAGACTTACGAAGAATTGGAGAAGGATGAATATAAGAAGTTATCTCCGGATGAGAAGCGCGCGAGGAAAAAAGCAAAAATTGAAAAGAAAAAGGCAGAAAATAAAGTAAAGGCTAAAGAAAAAAAGATTGAACAGGAAGTAAAAAAAGCAGAGGTAAGAAAGAGACGTGATGAACCTATAGAGGTTGTAGAAGAAAAAAGGGCAAAAATAAAAGAAGATGTTGAAATGAAGAGATCTGAAGTGAAGGAAGAAATAGAAACGAAAAAGAAGGATATTAAAGAGAAGATAGAAACAAAAAGAGCTGAGGTGAAGGAAAAAATAGAAGGGAAAATGGCGGAAGAGGACGAAGACGACGAAGAGGACGAAGAGGACGAAGATGTTGACGAGGATGAAGATGAGGATGAAGATGAATAGTAAATCGGATTATGAAATAGCAGAAAAATAAATTGTTTCTGAGTTTCTTTCAGGTGGATTATAAAGAGGGGTGACATTATCATTGATTAATGTTACCCCTTTTTTTTGGAAGATACTATAATTAATAAAAAAGAAACTACAATTGTAATACGATCACCCCTTGGCCTATCCCAAAAGGGGGAGGGAAGAATTCGTACATCGTAAAATGTTTTTTAGGCAAAATAAGGCGCAAATTATGAAATTAAGGATGCAATGGATTTTGTCGGGTAGTGTTTTGTTAATAGCACTCATAGGTGCTGCGTTATTTGTAGGCGTGTCGTATAAATCTGTTTTACGCGAATTAAAGCATCAAATAGTGCAGGATAATAAAACCATAGCAAATACGATTATAAAATCTTTTGCCAGGTATATGTTATCTGAATTGCCCAGGCCAAGGCAGATCCACTTGATACAGAATATTTGCAATGAAGTTATAATCCCGAATAAAGGGTTTGTTTGTGCTGTGGATGGCGAAGGAAGAGTCATCGCAATGCCAGGTCTTGAACTGAAAAGCAATCTCAATGTAAATGACGGTTATTTTACAAGATTAAACAGTCCTGAAAAATACCGGTACCAGGATTTTGCCGATAATAATATCTTTGAAGGGGTCTTCTATAAAGGAGACGCCGTTACTATTGTTGCAATGTCTATGGTTGATAATACGGATATTCGTCTTTTTGTTCATCAGCACTTCCCGGAGTTAAAAACAAAATTGAAAAGCTTTGTCTATACTCATGTAATTATTGGCGTTATGGTATCGGTTATATTGGGATTGGCAACGTATATATTTGCAGGTTTTATTATTAGAAGATATGAACGTGATTTGGAAATGGCAAATATCGATTTAGATCAGATTGATAAACATCTATCGAAGGCAAATAATGAACGCAGGCTTTATTTTGAAGTGCTATGCAAGTCAATGCAAGGCATAATAATAACTGATACGGCGGGGAAGATGGTATTTGTTAATCCGGCTATTGAAAAGGTATACGGGTTTTCGCAGGATGAAATGATAGGGGAAAATGTCAATATTATTAATCCTGACCGTTCAGTCTATGGTGATTTGGGTATTTCAGAAAAAGGGTATGAAGTGTTTTTTAAAGAACTATGGGATTCCCTTGCGAATCCCGAAATTGCGTTTTGGGAAGGAGAACTGCCAAACAGATCAAAAGAGGGTTCTCTTGTCTGGGTACATTTGATAATTAATGGCATTTTTGATATAAAAGGCAACATTATCAACTATATTTGGTTTCCACTCGATGTAACGGACAGAACAAAAGATGAGGTGAATATCCGCATGGATGTTTACCGTGCTATAGCTGACATTGCTGAAATGAGGGACGACGAGTCGGAAAAGCATGTAATACGTGTTGGTATGTATTCACGGAGAATCGCAGAACATCTTGATATGCCGAAAAAATATTGTGAAGATATCGAACTGTTTTCTCCACTGCACGATATTGGAAAAATGGGGATTCCTGATACAATATTGCTTGATAAAAAAAGATTAACTAAAAAAAAGTATGAAATAATGAAAAATCACACACTTTTGGGGTATGAATTGTTAAGGGGAAAACCAATGCTGGAAATGGCGGCGGGCATAGTTTATATGCATCATGAAAAATTTGATGGCACTGGATATCCGCAAGGATTAGCCGGAGAGGAGATTCCATTGCACGCAAAGATTATCGCCCTTGCGGATGCATACGACGCCTTGCGATGCAGGCGTCCCTACAAACAGGCATGGACGCATGAAGAAGCGGTAAAAGAGATTGAAGCGTGTTCCGGCGCTCACTTTGATCCGGTTATCGTGAATGCATTTTTAGAGATTAAGCATATATTTGCTGAAATTGCAGAAGAGTATAAGGATGAGTATAGTTTGTAGTAATTACCCGGTATCTTGCGGTAACAACCCCCCTCAATCCCCCTTTATTAAGGGGGAATTTTGGAAGGAATTCTTTATTTTCCACAGGATATTGGGTAATTATATTTTGTAGTTATATGCGCGGTAAAAAATAACAACATGCGTTATTCCAGGTTGTTCAATAAGCGAAGAAAACAAACGGTGTGTTTTGGGAGATAAGGAGAGATTATGTGTCATATTTTAAGCATATTGAGTGGATTTGAAACTGCCATTGGAAAACTCCTGCTGGCGGTTATTTTAGGAGGAATTATCGGATGGGAAAGAGAAACAAGGGGTAGGCCGGCAGGATTACGAACACACATCCTGGTATGTGTTGGTGTGACGTTAATGATGGTGGTTTCGGAAAACATGTTTGAAAAATATAAAATATATTCTGATGATTCGGTCATTAGGATTGATCCTGCCAGGATAGCGGCTCAGGTAGTGACTGGTATTGGGTTCTTAGGGGCAGGAACAATTATGAGATTTAAGGCATCGGTGAGGGGATTGACTACTGCGGCATCCTTATGGGTGGTCGCCGGCATTGGATTGGCGATAGGGAGTAATTGTTTTATCCCTGCGCTGATTACAACGGTGATAGTGTTCTTCACATTATTCTTTGTGCCTTTTTTCGAAAAGAACGTAAGGCGGGATAAATATCAGACATTAAAATTGTGTATCGCGGGCACGCAATCGTGCCTGGAAGTGATTTTGGAAATATTGAGAAAAAATTCAATGGAAATGCAACATTATGGATTCGAAAGAGACCTGGTAAAAGATGAAATTTTGTATGATATTAGTGTGAGATTTAAGGAGAGTATTTCGGTTTCAAAAGTGTCTGAGGAGTTTGTTCGATCTATTAAAGAAATAAGAAAACTTGGTTGGGAATAACAGCCTCTAAATTGTCTAAATAGCTATAAAATAAACATTTGACAATATATAGGCTATTTGATATATTCCCTTAAACCTAACGGCAAAGAGCATGGTTTCTTTGTAAGAAAACAAATCATTAAGATGATAAATAATCCAATGCATAAGTGTTTGACTCTTTTTCTCAATGGGCAACGGGTTTTAGCGTAGGTATATAAGTGTAATCAATTCTCAAAGTAATTGTATTTGCTTAATAGTTTACTGACAGCACTTTTATGGGAGAATCTGTAATGATAAAGAATCTAGTATGGCCATTTTACAGACCGATAATAATGGCAGTATTAGTTTCTCTTGGCATATGCGGGTGTTCAAAGGTGGATATGCCTGATGAAGTAATTAGTTCTTACCAAAAAGCGATTCGCATTAATCCCGGGCTGGCAGAGGCGCATTTTAATCTTGCAATTGCATATAATAGCCGGACAATGCTGGACGAAGCGATTTCAGCACTTGTAAAAGCGGTTGAAATAAATCCTAAATATAAAGAAGCATATCTTCAGTTAGGGTTGCTTTATATGGAAAAAGAAATGTGGGATAATGCGAAAGCCACCCTTAGTTCTTCACTGCAATTAGATACCGATAGTTTCCTGGCGCATGAGAAACTTGGGGATGTGTACCGTGTGCAGGGGGAATATTCCGAGGCTGTTTCTGAATACAAAAACGCCCTGAAAATAAATCCAAAAGCCGTTGAAACAATGTACAATCTTGGTGTTGTTTATGTAAATAACGATCAAACTGAAGAAGCAATTCAAACTCTGTTAGATGCTGTTGGGATAAATCCTAATTATACCGATGCCCATTTTTTTCTGGGGCAAATATATCTGAATAACGGACTTCCTGATAACGCGTTGAATGCGTTTAGCAAAGTTACAGAGATAAATCCCAGGCACGCACTGGCACATTATCATCTTGGTTTGACATTTTATGAAAAGGGAAACGTTGATGGGGCTGTGGCTTCTTACAAAAAGTCGATAGAAATCGATGCTAAGAATCCACAGGTGCACTATAGCCTGGGAATTGTATATTCTGATGAAAAATTATTTGATAATGCGATTGAAGAATTTCGAACTGTTGTAAAACTTGACCCCGATAATGCCGACGCTCATTACAGGCTGGGTTTGGCATACGCAAATAAACGAACACTTGTTAAAGCCGTTTCTTCAGTTCAAAAAGCGGCTTCAGCACATTATAATATAAAAAACCCTTATTCAGATAAGAGGGCATTAGATGAAGCGATTACTTCATTACAGATGGCGATCGAAATAAATCCATACAATCCTGAAATATACTTTGACCTGGGGAATGCATATTCACAAGACAGGAGATTGGACGAGGCTGCCAGAGCGCTTGAAGAGACGATTCGCATTGACCCCAATTTTGCAAAAGCACATTATGGTTTAGCCCTTATATACGAACGAAAAGGGATGAAAGAAGAAGCGCAAATGGAATATTCGGAATATAAGAGATTGATACATAATTGCTTGGATTAATGTTAATAAGGGTATTTTGCACAAGAGAAACAAAATATAACTTATTAGAGAAAGAGGGTTTTAAACCCTCTTTTTTTATATTTTCATAAGACAGATTCGGATACAATTACAATCAATAGTGTTTCCTTTGGAAATTTTGACAGTTTAATAGTGAGCCGGAATGTTTTGTATTTGATAATGCCTCATATTCTTGTTAGATTTGCCGCATGAATAAAATGTCTGTTTTAAAGACTCAAACGGATTATTCGTATAAATATCGATTTTTCTCTTTTGGCGAATATCTAAAACAACAGTTTCCTTTCAAAGTGCATAAAATAGCGCTTCATGCGGGTTTTACCTGCCCAAATCGGGATGGGCGGTCCGGAGTGGGCGGATGTACGTATTGCGCGAATGAAAGTTTTAGTCCAAATGTAAGGAAACCTTCTTTATCGATAACGGAACAGATTAGAAAAGGGAAATCGTTTCAAAAACAAAGGTATGGCGCTGAAAAATTTATCGCCTACTTTCAATCGTTTACCAACACGTATGCTGATTTTCATACACTAAAAGCATGCTATGAAGAGGCATTGTCAGACAGTGATGTAGTTGGCCTTTCCATTGGTACCAGGCCTGATTGCGTTAATGAGGACATTTTAAATCTTATCAATAGCTACACGGAAAAATATCATGTATGGATTGAATACGGGCTTCAATCCATACATGAAGAAACTTTGAAGCGCATTAACAGAGGGCACGATTATAAATCTTTTGTTGAAGCAATAAACCTTACAAAAAAAACTTGCATAAATATATGCGTTCATGTTATCTTGGGACTCCCCTTCGAGACTGACGATGATATGATGAAGACCGCGGATGCGGTTGCGGAGATGGGTATACAGGGGATCAAATTGCATCATCTGTATGTGGCAAAGAATACCGCATTGGCTGAAGAATATTTTAAAGGGAATGTGACAACCCTGGATATTCATGAATATGTGCGGCTGGCTGCAGATTTTCTGGAACGTATACCTCCGGATGTTACGATACAAAGATTAGTAGGTGATACTCATGGCAACTTCCTTATATCTCCCGTGTGGAAAGCCGGTAAGTCGAGCATCACAACAATGATTACACAGGAGTTGGAAAAAAGAGGTGCGTATCAGGGGAGTCTTTGTGACGCTTCAACGATAATAAACAGTAGTCAAAAACCAAATTTAAACGAATCAAGATTACATATCATAGGGTTTTAAGGCGGGCGTAATTCAGTGGTAGAATACTAGCTTCCCAAGCTAGATATGTGGGTTCGATTCCCATCGCCCGCTCCATTTCACAAAATACCATCGTAGTTTAACCTGAACAATTGTATAATTCCCGATTAAATGATATTCACTTGCTGTTTTAAATGTGTGATAGCAGGGGACGGGTTTTGCACATGTCGTGATCCTGAATAACAAAAACAAACGTAACACTTTAGTATTGAATTCTTGTTTTTAAGAAATGGTGAAATATGGATAATACGTATTCAAAGGCGCCTTTGTCTGAAGTAATTACGGGGATTACTCTCAAACAACCCGTTTTAGGGAAAAACGGGTTAATATATGAAATAATCAATGCTTTTAAAAATGATTATCCGCTAATTCGATATGGGAATCCATTGGAAGATCTTGAAATGGTTGATTACAGTTTAGAGCCTAAAATTGATTATAATTATACCGGGCCGGTATTGTACCGGCTTAGCACCATTGATACAAATTGGCTGGTACAATTGCAATTTAACAAAATATTCTTCAATTGGATTAAAAAAGATGAAGAAAGAGAGAAGGATTATCCCGGCTTTACCAGTATTTACAAGAGATATGCACAATTGGCAGCGTTTATCCAAAATAACCTGCATTCAGAATTTCCTGTTAAGTTTTGCGAATTAACATACCAGGATAGAATATTTTGGCAGGAACATATTGATGACCTTTCTGAGATAAACAAGATTATGAAAATCATATTGCCAGCAATAAACGACAATGGCAGGATATATTCTCCTAATAATATTTTTAGTAAATACACACTGCCTGTAGAAAAAATAGGCGGATATGCCATAGTCTCGATAAATACCGCTACAACAAAAGAAAATAAACAGGTAATAAGTTTCCAATGTACACTGAGAGGCACAGTAAAAGATATGTTAATAGATGATTGGTATGAGGTTGCACGTGAAATGCAGAACAAACTATTTAACGATTCTTTTAATAAAAAGTTTTTGGAATTGTTGAAATGATAAATGATATAATTAACAATCATGCCGGAATACAATCATTTGGGCGAGGTAAACAGCATAAAATATGAGGTTTAAGTTTCAAGCCCGCACCCGCAGATAATCTCATACAATAGTTACGGTAAGATGATACGATGGAATGGAAAAGAATCTTTTTTGCCATTTTTATTCTTTTGGTAGCAGATGCTATTTTCTTCTCCGGTGTATGCTGTTTTGCGAATGACGAATGGCAACTGAACGGTGATAATACTGGATTGAGCGAAGAAGAAGAGATAGAGCTTGGCAGGAAAGTTGATGAATATTTAAGCCGTGGATGTCATTTTGATACAGATGCAGAACTGAATAAAAAAATAAATGATATTACACAATCAATCGTTGCAGTTTCAGAGAGAAAAACCCTTCCGTACATTTGCAGTATAATTCAATCCTATTCTATCAATGCTTTCTCTTCTTCCTGCGGGCATATCTATATTACAAAAGGCTTGTTACAATTAACGAAAAATGAAAATGAGTTGGCTTGTATTATAGGTCATGAAATTGCACATTTATCACTGAGGCATGCATCAAAATTTTACCGGGAACTTAAGAATGTTTTCTCACAGCAAAATAATGCTAATTGGGATGAGGTTGCAGCGTTATCGTTGGAAAACCATCTCAGGGAGTTTGAGGCAGAGGCGGATACAAAAGGGGTGTTCTATGCCTGTAATGCAGGGTATGACCCTAATGGTCTGCCTGATTTTCTGGAAAGAAACCTTGATATTATTGTTGCTCATAATGGTTTGTCAGGCATTTTTGGCATGGGGTATTATGCAGAAGTTGAGATGCGGGTATGCAAGTTAAGAGAATTCATCGCAACCTTAAAAGGCGACTGGTAAAATGACAGAGGTAACATTATCAATAAATTTGTGTAGTATGCGATTGTCGAATCCAACGGTGCTGGCTTCGGGAATACTGGGAACCACAAAGACATTATTAAAACGAGTGGCAGAAAGTGGAGCCGGTGCGGTAACGATTAAATCCGTAAGTAAGGATTCAAGGGAAGGCCATCATAATCCGACGGTTATTACCTACGAGGCGGGAATGTTAAATGCCGTAGGATATTCGAACCCTGGTGTTGAGGCCGCACGTATCGAATATTCGAACCTTAATGAAATAGGCGTTCCTGTAATTGCCAGTATTATTGGAACCTGTACGGATGATTTCATTGAGGTTGCAGAGGGGCTGTCAGCATCCGGGTTTTCCGCTATCGAAATACCGCTTTCTTGTCCTCATACTCCTGGTTTTGGCCTTCTGTCCGGACAGGGAACTCCAAAGGCTACCTACGAAATAACCTATGCGGTGAGACGAAAAACAAATGTGCCTATATTTGTGAAAATATCACCAAACGTGCCTGAAATCACCTCAATTGCAAAAGCAGCAGAGGATGCAGGGGCAAACGGCATTACCGCCGTGAATTCAATGGGTCCTGGAATGGTAATTAATATTGAATCAAAGAAACCTGTGTTAGGGTTTAAGGTCGGGGGCGTCACCGGGGACGCCTTGCGGCCGATTGCCGTACGTTGTGTGTATGACGTTTACCAGGCGGTGAAAATTCCAATTATCGGAGTAGGGGGCATATCCACAGGAAGGCACGCGATAGAGATGATGATGGCAGGGGCTTCGGCTGTTGGCATTGGAACCGGCGTTTACACAAGAGGAATTAATGTTTTCAGCAAGGTGTGCGCTGAAATGAAGCAGTGGATGATTGAAAACGGGTATAACACTATTAATGAGCTTGTAGGTGTTGCCCATGATTGAACAGCCAAAAATGGTAAAAATATACGATATCATAGATGAGACTCCAAACGTAAAAACGTTTTTCTTTGAGTATGCCGGACAGTATGAGCCGGGGCAGTTTATTATGGTTTGGGTTCCGCTAAATGACGAGAAACCATTTACTATTTCCTATATTGATGGAAATGTTGCCGGGATAACTGTATTAAAAAGAGGTGAATTTACAAAAACCTTGCATACAAAGAAAAAGGGAGATCAAATAGGTATCAGGGGGCCGTATGGCATGGGATATGGCTTGCCTGAAAACAATGCGGCTACGTGTATTGTAGGCGGTGGTATTGGAATGGCTTCTATTGCGTGTTTAGCGGATATGCAGAAAAATACGACAATCATTCAGGGGGCAAGGACTATGCCGGAATTGCTTTTTCAACATCGCTTCAGAGAGATGAAATTATGTACAGATGATGGTTCTTTTGGTTACAGAGGAACAACGGTTGATTTGTTGAGAGAATTAACAGGGCAACATAATTATAAAAAGATATATGCATGCGGTCCTGAAAAAATGTTGTACAAAATATTCGAATTATGCAATGAACGCCATATTGATTGTGAAGTATCAATTGAAAGATATATTAAATGTGGGTTTGGCATTTGCGGCCAATGCGACTGTAGTGGGCAGCGAATATGTATTGACGGACCGGTTTTTAACGCAGAGGCATTAGGAAAGATGCCCGATTTTGGAAAAACTGCAATCACAAAATCGGGGAGAAGGGTTTCTTTTTGAATCAGAGAAAGGAATTTCAGGCAACAGGATGAATTTTGTTGACATAAGAAAATAAATGTTGTAAGTTTGTAAGCTATTCGTTTTCCGACATATTATTTTGACAATGATATTTTGACCTGAAGCGCCCCCATCGTCTAGAGGCCCAGGATGCCAGGTTCTCAGCCTGGAGACAGGGGTTCAAATCCCCTTGGGGGTATATTATGAAGTTAACCAATAAAGAGGTCTTTGATGATAAAGTTCAAAAGGCCTCTTTACAGTTGCCTCCCCCGAATGTTTCAAATCTTCGTCATACGGCAAGCCTCTACCCTCACGCCTAAAAATAGTAATCTTCAAAAGATATTATTCGTTTGGTTGATTTTATCATGTTATGAATATCAATAAAAAAAGGTTAATTGTACTATTTTCAATAAATGTATTCATAATAGTCCATATTCTGCTGTGGTATAAATATGGATTTCAGAAGGTAGGAACCTTTAGCATGAATGGTATTGTCACCCTTTTAGGTTTTGGCCTGCTGAATTCCGCCGCCGCTTTTTTTATTATTATTGTATTAATAACAGTGTTTTTTGGAAGGGTATTCTGTGGATGGGGATGCCACTTTGCTTTTTTCCAGGAATTTGCTTTACGGGTGCTTAATAAGTGTGGAATAAATCCCTCAATTATTCATTCCAGAGCAAATATCATACAGTATGTATTTCTCCTGAAAACGATAACTGCCATTTTTGAATTCTGGTATATTTATGGCATTCCTCAGTTTCATATTAATATCAGTGATACGCAGGTTATGACGTCAGACCTCCCCCGAAGCCCTGCTATTATTGCATCCTTTCTCTTATTTGACGCCTTTCTCTTCATTTATCTTATGGGATCAAGGGCATTCTGCAGATACGTGTGCCCATGGGCTCCTCTGCTTGCACTATTTGAGAATATTAGTTTTTGGCGGATAAGGAAAATCAGGGAATGTACCGGATGTATGAATTGCACGAGAAATTGTATTATGGGAATAACGGTACACGAAGAGATTGCCAAGCATAGCGCGGTTGTCAATGCAAATTGTATACGCTGCCTTTCGTGTAAGGATGCATGTAAAAACGGGACATTAGGTTACAAATCCGGCATGAGCGCCTTGTCTTTGACCCGTAAGTTCAGATGGTTGATTCCTGAATCGGGCAATTATAGTATATACGTTGAGTTGTTTCTTGTCTTTTGCGGAATAATCACGGCATTTTATACACAAAAGTATCTTGGTAGTTTCCAAACGTTGCTTGGCGCTGTATGGGGATTATGTTTTGCCGTGATGATAGTAAAAATAGTTGAGAAGAAGCGTATAACAATAACAGAATTTACTCCGCAAAATAGAAGTTTTCTGGTATTGAGTTTGATGCTATTGTTAACGTTTGTATGGTGTTGGGGGACGATAACACCGCATGAAACACGCCTGTTAATGCGGGGCAATAGGTTTATGGGTGTAACGGAATATGACAAGGCAATTTTGACATATAGAGATGCAATGAATGAATATCCATCAAATAAACAAATACATACTGCGCTTGCTTTGGCATATAAAAACAACGGCAACTACAAAGAAGCAATAAATGAGTATAAGGCGTTGATTGCGGAAGACCTTGAAAATGCCGTTTTGCGAAATAATATAGGGACTGTTTACTACCGGAAAGGAGAGTATGATGAAGCGATAAAAGAATATAAAAAAGCTATTCTGTTTGATGAGAATCTCACTGCTGCTTATGGAAATATTGGTTTAATATTTTTAGAGAAGGGAAATATTGAAGAGGCTGTTTCTTATTTGAAAAAAGTATTTGCGACAGAGGATGAAGTTTATCAATATCTTTTAACTTATTATAGATCGAAAAAAGGTCAGATATAGGAGGAGAATTATGGCTGTTTATACGTGTGAAACGTGTGGTATGACGACAACGAACAAAGGGCATTTATGTAAACCTATCGAGATGCAAAGGGCGATAGCATGTTATTATTGCGGTGCGTTAACCAGCGACCCGCGCCATGTGTGTGCGCCTAAGCTTGTGACACTTAAATATGTATGTAATTCCTGCGGTCGCATTGCTTCCAAACGGGACCAACTCTGTAATCCTGCGCCATTAGCAAAAGAAAAGAAAAAAACAGGAACAACCGTTACAAAAAAAGCTGTAAAAACAAAACCACAAGCAAAATCACAACAACAACCAAAAGCAAAACCGAAAACACAATCAAAGGCAACTGCAAAACCAAGTGCAAAAAAGAAGAAATAAATAGTTACTATTCGGCGTAAACATTACACGACTCCCGGTGGGTTCAGGTTTGCAACCGTTTGCCTGAATTCCAGACGAAGCCTGAACCCACGAATGTAGTTTCCAGTGCAATTACGTTCCCAAACAGGAGTTTGGGTGCGAGCACGAAAGCAACGTTAACCAAATGCGTTTTAATGAATAAGTAATTGCCGGTTTTAATCCTGACAGGGCTTGAAAATCCTGTCAGGGTTACGGCATAGCTGAAAGTCATGACTAACGCCGGGGTATTTTACGGTATCTTCGCACTGAAGTGCGGAGTTAATGGAGGCAAAACTTGTCCCTCAATGAATTTCCCCTTCTACCTTCTACCAACTGCAACTACTACAACTTTTTGAGAAGTTACAAAACTCGTGTCCTTTTGAAGCGTCAAATGAATACAGACGTTCCGTTTCGCAGGAAAATGAGTTTAAATAGAGGATTGTTAATTTTAAGACAACGTTTTACCGCTTCCGTATAAATGGTTTTTTGGTGATGGTATTTGGGCGTGTATGTTGGAGAGGAAATATTCATGTTTATTTTTTCCGCATTACTGAATGCATCTTCTTCATGGCAGGTGTTTGTTAGAGCAGGGTTATCCTCAATCGATGAAGCGTAGTCTGTCTTATAATCGGCGATAATTATTTGATTTTCAAATTCATAAATAATATCAATTGTACCTCTCATTATTTGCCCTTCCCAATGCAGAAGTATTGGTATTTCACGTCCAAGTATCCTTGCATTCTTTAGTTCATTGTATGCCTTCGAATGAAAAAAAGCAGTAAGTATAGTAACAGCTTCTGTTTTTATAAGATGAATTATCGTGTGGTGAAGGCTTGCATTGGTGAAATGTATTGTGACTGAAGATGTTATCAAATCATAAAGTGCCTGCAACGTTCCCTGAAAGTCCCATTTCTCTAAAATCTGATGGCATAAAGAACCAATTGCAGCGGCATATTCCTGCTGTATTTCCGCAGAATCAATGTGTTTGTTGTGTGTGGGAGTTTCATAGTGCACTGGTGATATTTCTTCACTTAAAGCAGAAGGAGAAGTAAATAATGGTTTTTCTGTTTCTGCAAACATTGATTGTTTCCGGTCATTCCATATTCGGACAAATGAATTCCAGTCAATATCCCACGTTTTTTCTGCGGTTTTTGAAACAAAGCGTCTCGCGCCGGTATAGTTGAAATTTTCAAGAAATATTTCGCTATTTCCAAAAACTATTTTCCTGACATGGCCGGAAGGCGTTTCGGGTTCGTTGTTAAGCGATATGTCATACGCATCAGATAAAGATTTCATAATTAATCCAATATAAGATTTGTCGTTATCCTTTAATGCACCGGTGAGAATCAGCCGTTCCTTAGCCCTTGTCATGGCGACATACAAGACCCGTTTTTCTTCTTCCCACGTACGTTCATTTATTTTGTTTTCAAGAATGATGCTCTGCAGATTCCTCAGTTGTTGCTCCCCTTTGCCAAGTACTATTCCCGTGGTGGAGGTGTTCCAGTCAAATGCGACGGAATCCAGGGTCTCATTCTCCTTTTTTGCTTCACCGTGCAGATTGCCCAGAATTACAACAGGGAATTCCAACCCTTTTGATTTATGGATAGTAAGGATTTTTACCACATCTAGTGTCTCATCGGAAAGCGGGCTTTCTCCTTCTTCTCTTGCCTCATCGATGTATTTTTTCATATTGTTTATAAAATGTTTAAGTGAAATACCCTGAATTTGCTCCAACTTGCATGCTGTCCGGTAAAATTTCTTAAGGTTCGCAAGTTTTTGTTCTCCCTGCCATGCGCTTGCTGTTATGCCGGCAAAGCGGGGATCATTGATGATTTCTGAAATGAGGTGAGAGACGGGTATAATCCGCGAACGTACATTATATTTCCTGAGAAATGAGTAAAAGTCGCCTATAGTCGCGTCTATGTCAATGTTATCTGAAATTGTTTTGCGATAATCGAGAAGGTCATTTATCTTGAGGAGATATATTTCATTATCCGTCAAACCGGCGAAGGGCGAACGTAAGGTACCCACCAGGGCGATGGTATCATAAGGGTTTTCAATCGTCCGCAAAAGATTCATAAAATCAATAACTTCCTGGGTGGTATAAAAATATTTCTCCCCTTCTGCAATAAACGGTATGTCATGTTCTTTAAATGATTCAACATAGGGCCGTATCTGTGTAAATGAACGCAAAAGCAAGGCGATGTCTTTATATTTCAATTTGTAAGAGGTAGCAGCATCGGCAGACGTATCTCCTCCATTGTCGTAAAAGACATTATTTTTTATCCATTTTGCTATCCAATCCGCTTCAGCCTCTCTTGCCGCTTCTGCAGTCAGTTCTTCTCCATTTGTATCAGAAACACTGATAATTTCAATTCTTTGAAAGGGGTCTGACTGAATGCGTTTTGCATGAATAGGAATGTATTTGGGTTGTAACCCTTGTTGTTCGGTAATTATTTTTTCACCGAAAAGATCGTTTACTGCGTTTACAATACCGGAATGGCTTCTAAAATTTTCCAGCAGACTGAGAGGCGCTTCATTATTACAAATTTGTTTGACAACGTGTTCGTATGCTTCGATATCCGCCCTGCGAAAGGAGTAAATAGATTGTTTCGGGTCTCCAACGATAAAGAGTTTCCCGGGTTCAAGTGGAATACCGTGTATGGTGTCGCTGTGGTGGTTTACCATTTCGGAAAGAAAGAGGATGATATCGTATTGGATGGGATCTGTATCCTGAAATTCATCCACGAGGATTGCCGAAAAATTCTTTTTGAGCGATGTCCTTATAGAGCGATAAGCGTTGTTTTGCAGCAAATTTCTGGCAAGGGTAAGAAGCCCGTCAAATGAGATGTATCCCTGGGACAGATATGTTTGTCGAAAGGTTTTGCAAAATGGCAAAACAAGGTTTAGCGCCGTAGTAATGAAAGATTCGTCAACACGTTGCAATTTTCTTAAAAGAATACGGCATTTTTTAACAATGTCCTGCGCAACAAGTACATCTGCTTCCTCCCAACCGCTTTTCGCCTTAGAGATTGTTTTCCCGAAGTTATAATGTAAACTGCTTAAGTAATGAAAGCCTTGGGTTTTTAGTTCATTAAAAATAGTAAGAAATTCCTGTAGTTGTAATAAGAGTTTATTGTCCGGTTTCCCGCATTTTAGGAGAAGGGCGTTGATACTGTCGCAATAGGAATTTAATAAAACATCAAGAACTGCGGGATCGCCGGTTTTCTGTGTCAGCGTATCCAAGGGAATCGTAAAATCTGATAAACGTTTTGCAAACGACTTAATTGTTTCCAGCTCGGTTCTCGTTAGCACATTTTTCCATGTTACGGTATTTTTTGAGGTAAGCGACAATTCCAGTTCCAGCCAGTCAGACCATTCTTTCTCAAAAAGATCTTCGAATACAGACCCTTCATCAACGGTGAAACCTGGCGCTACTCCCGATTCTATCGGAAACATGCGTAAAATATATGCGGCAAAACTGTGAATTGTACAAATCATAGCCTTGTCCATATCTGCCAGAGATTGTACTGCCCGGCGTTCAATCTCACTGTATGTCGTGTGATAAGTGGTTTGCAAGTCGGAGATAAAATTATTGACTTGTGAGCTTTCTTCTGGTCTGCATATACCTTTCATTGCGGCCACGATTTTTTCCAGTTCCTCCATAAGACGGATTTTCATTTCACTTGCCGCCTTTTCTGTAAAGGTTAACGCAATAATTTTTAGAATAGGGCTTTCTTCGGATTGGAGGCTTTTATGTGCCAGAAGCAGGTGGAGTATCCTTTGTACGAGGATAGTTGTTTTCCCCGTTCCTGCACCGGCGGTAAGCACAATATTTTTGTGTTGTTCCGATACCGCTAACTCCCGTATTTTACGATCAATAGGTTCATACATTATCTGATTTTCCAGTGATAATTTAGTTTTTTGAAAAAGTGGGTTTGGGTTTGTTCTTTGCCTAGCGAAAAGATTGGGCTGCTTAAGCATTTAATTAAGTAGATTGAATATATCCAAATGATACAATATCGCTTTATAAGATGCAATGCAGCGCTCTATTTACTGTTTTATGCGGTGTTTTTAAAAGATTTTTTTAAAAAAAGTAACACTTTGTGATAATTTAGTTTTTTGAAAAAGTAGGGGCGAAGCATTTGCCCGTTTGGGTATGAATGCATTTATGACAATTTATAGCAAATGCTTCGCCACTACAATATGCGGCAAATACCGCGATTTTTTTAAAAAGATTATTTTACTAAGGAGAAAGAGAGAGGATGTGAGTATTTTAAACGAGTGTTTTTTCCTGATTTTAAAGCTCCTGGGTATTGTTTTGTTAAAGGCAATTTATCAGATAGAATCGGTAAATAAGGATTACATACCTCGTACCGGCCCGCTTATCGTTGCGGCAAATCATTTCAGCTATATGGACCCAATTGTGCTTCAGGCAATGTTTCCGAGGCGTATTTCGTTTTTAATGACCGAGTTGTATTATGAAGGGAAGTTGAAATGGTTTTTCAAGTTGTTACATTGTATTTGTGTGCGGCAGAGCGGACCAAATACTTCTTCAATAAGAGAGGGGTTAGGTGTGCTTAAAAAAAAAGGTGTTTTAGGGATTTTTCCGGAAGGCGGCGTTAGTAAGGAAGGAATATTGCAACCGGGAAACCCGGGCATAGGTTTCTTTGTGCTTAAAAGTGGCGCCCCGGTTGTGCCTGCATTCATAGCAGGTACATATGAAGCATTACCAAAAGGGGCAAAGATACCCAAAAGAACAAAAATTAAAATATACTTTGGACTACCCGTTACTTTTGAGAATGTGGGAATAGGGAAGGATGACAGGGAAAGAGTGGTTGAAATCACGAATGAAATCATGATGCAGATTAAAAATCTGTCTGTTTAGAGATTATTTGGAGAAAAGGCATAAACAAAAAGGGGTATTTCATTTTAAATGAAATACCCCTTTTTTAAATTACTTGCAAGGTAAAACGGTTATTCCTTAACTTTTACCTTTATTTTCACCTTACTGCTGCCGGCTTTGGCAGTGATCTTGGCTTTGCCTTTCGCATTTGCGGTAGCGGTAAAGGATGCATTGCCATTTTCGTCTGATGTTAGCTTGCTCGGAGAGATAGAAACACGTCGTTTTCCGGATGAATTCAGTTTTACCGTAATACTTTCTCCTTCAACCAGACAACCATCTTCTCCCGTTAATGTTAATGTTACTTCTGTGCTTTTTCCGACTTTGAGCTTTAACTTTTTTGGGTCTGCTTCAATGTCGTCTGTTTCGCATTCCCCGGGACCTTCAACTGCAGTCACGCCGAGATTCAAATCAATCGTTTTTGGCGTCCTGCTGCTCCTGTTCGTCCCATCGCCCAATTGACCATCTCCATTTAATCCCCACACATATATGTTGCCTTTTGAGGTGATTGCCAGGCTATGAGATTCTCCTGCTGCAACATATACGATGTCCGACAAACCGGTAACGTCAAGAGGTGCAGAACTGCTTCTCGTTGAACCGTCGCCAAGCTGTCCTTCATCGTTTAATCCCCAGGATTTTACTTTGCCATTTCGTATTGCAAGGCTGTGGTCACTTCCACAGGCAACTGCGGAAATTTTTGCAAGGTTTGTAACTTCTACGGGTGTGGTGCTGTTGGTATTCGTGCCATCACCTAATTGTCCTTCATCATTAAGTCCCCATGCCCATACCCTTCCGTCAATGCCGAGCGCCAAACTGAATGTGGCTCCTGCGCAAACTGCATCAATATCAGTCAATCCTTGAACTTGTACAGGATTTAAAACAGGATTGTCCGCGCTCTTTTCGCCATTGCCAATTTGCCCTTCATCATTTAATCCCCAGGCATAAACAAAGCCGTCTTCTGTTACGGCAAGACTATGAGCTTCTCCGGCAGAAATTCCTTTCATCAATGGTAGGCTGCTTATTTTAGTAGGAACGCTATTCTGGTCAGTATTGCCATTGCCGAGCTGCCCGTCACTGTTTGCACCCCATGTTAAAACAGAACCGTCAGATGATAAAGCAATACTGTATTCGCCTCCGGCAGAAATGGCAATTATATCGGTAAGGTTAGGTACGGGAACGGGAACATTACTGTTATTCTCCGTTGTTCCACCGCCAAGCTCTCCGTCACCGTTATAACCCCATGCCCAAACTCTGCCGAGTGAGTCAAGCGCCATACTATGATCTCCACCACAATCTACGGCAGTAATGGTAGTAAGAGCATTTATTTGAACAGCTACAGGGGTTGTTTGGCTGTCGTTTGTGCCATCGCCCAACTGCCCGTCTTCATTAAGTCCCCACGCCCATAACTTTCCTTCGGAGTCTAGTGCTAACGAATGAGACCATCCACCCGATATTTGAGGAGTTACAACACCAGGTGTAGGTGCTGGTTGAGGCTGGGTGCCTGTAGGCCGAGGCCGTGGAGAGAATCCCGGTTGAGGCTGAGTGCCAGTAGGCTGAGGCCGTGGAGAGAATCCCGGTTGAGGCTGAGTGCCAGTAGGCTGAGGTCGTGGAGAAAATCCCGGTTGAGGCTGTGTGCCAGTAGGCCTAGGCCTTGGAGAAAATCCTGGTTGCGGCTGAGTGCCAGTAGGCTGAGGCCTTGGAGAAAATCCTGGTTGAGGCTGAGTTCTTGTTGGCTGTGGCAATTGACCATAAGCGATATGATCGTTTATACATAAGAATGTCATTGTAAAAAGTAAAACAGATACTAAAGGTAGCCCTAAAAAGCGTTTTTTTATCATCAAATTCCCCTTTCCTTATGATAAATAAGCGGTAAAACAAAATAAAATAGCTAGTAATCAGTGGTAAATCTCTACTTTCTACTTTCTCCTTTCTTCTTGATAAAAGTGTTAGATGGATTGCCCATTTAAAAAAATTCTACGATATGTGACAAACATCCCTATTATCGGAATTTTTCGAAAAAAACTAAATTGCTACAAAAATTCACTATTCATACATGTAATTTAAAACAATAGTATAAATCGCGGGAAAATGTGTGCTAAGTTATCAAATAAAAGGACTTATTTCAAGTAATTTGAACCAGTAACGTTTTTGCCCTTATTGGTCATAAAAACGTTTTTGCAATTCTTTTTTATTATGAGCCCTCCATGAACTGTTGCTTGTGAAGGAGGATGAAATCCGTTACTTTATTTTATTCGGTCATTACGATTGTTTATTTTTTGCCAATAATTAACGAAGAGTTTGATTGCAGATCGGTGCGTGTGATTTTGTTACAACCAACTGTTTTCAGCCAGGAACGATACTCTGTCTCGCTATAAGACGCCCCTTCCTGTGTACCGATGAGCATATTAAGACTAAAAAGTGCGGCAAACTGAGGATGTGTTTTTGTTTCATCAAGAACAAATTCATGAATAATTAACGTGCCCTCATTTTGCAATGCCTTCCAGCATTTTTTGAGTATTGTTATATTATTCTCAGGGTTGTATATGTGTAATAAATTGGAAACGAGAATTGTGTCGTAACAATTAGTGCCAAAATCATCTTCAAGGCAGTTTCCCGCCTGTACTTTTATCCTTTCCTGTAACCCTGCGGCCTGAATAAAATCATGTGTTAATTTTGTTACGTGTTTCAGGTCAAAGATTACCGCGTGCAATTCAGGATATTTCTTTACAAATTCGATGGAATACGTGCCCGGGCCTCCGGCAATATCAAGCATATTTCTAGGGTTCTTTAAAGGTATTGTGGCGCATATATCGTGTGATTTTACCGATGCAATATTTTGCATTGCGGTAATAAAGACTTTTACATCATGCGGGTCTGCCTCTTCCGGCAAATCTTTTAACACGACCGCCTCTCCAGTTTTCACCGTTTGGGACAGCATAGTCCAGTTTTCAGCGATATTGTTAAAATGGTGGATGGCGTTACCCTGGTAAAAGGGTTTCCCTTTGATGAGATAGGAATTCGCTATTGGTGAATTTTGATAAAGCTTTTCCTGTTTCACAAGGAGATCGAGTGAAACAAGGGCGTCGAGTATCTTTTCCGTTGCCTTTGCATTTGCATTAATGCTATGCGCGAGTTCTTCTGCGGCTAAATGTTTATTGCCAATGGCGGTGAAGATATCTAATTCTATTGCGGTAAATAGTACTTGTGACTTCCAGTAGGCGGAGCTGAGTTGAAGTAAGTACTCAAATTGTAAATGATTTATTTCATTCATGAATCGTTCCTGTTTAAAATGGGGTAAAGGATAGTGATGAATTTATATTCATTTGGTCTCATGTAAGGCATTTGCATGCAACAGTAATGATTGAATATCGTTTATTATTTCCCTGTGTGTGGAATGAAAATATTCACCGTTGGGAACAATGGAGGCACTTTCGAATTTATGCAGGATATCTTCAAATGCGGTGATCAATGCGTCGTTTAATTTTTTTAATAAAGGATAATCAAAGCGGGTATCCGATAACATGTCGTTGCATTCAACAAAGGTATGAGGCAAGAGGGCTAAAATATCTTTGCATATGTTTGTAATAATTACGGAAAATGCATCCGCCTTTAAATCCTTTATTTTATAAAAGATTTCATAGGGTGAAAATGAGTCATCAAGTTTTGTCTGCGATTGCATCATTGATTGATATGCAGGCGTTCCCTGGAAAACTGTTTGCCTGTGGTGGAGCAAATGAGCGGTGACTGCTGGTGAAGTCATAATGCCTGTTTCTTTCAGAAATTCAAAATTATTGCGTATGCTTTGCATGGTAGCATGTGGTTCAAACATAATAAAACCAAAGGTTGGCTCTATTCCGTAATTTCTTAACAGACGAATAGCCTTTTTATTTTCCTCAGAAGTTGTGTGTTTTTTAAATCGTTTCAGAGAATTGTCATCGCCGCTTTCCAGACCAAGAAATACATTGGCAAGTCCTGCCATGACCAGTTTTTCTATTGTTTTTTCTTCAATATCGTTGACGCGGCATTCAAAGCCGAATCGGATATTTAAACCGTTTGCAAGAATAAGATCCGCAAGGGCAGACGCACGTTCACTTCCATATTTCCCGGGGCCAAAAAAGTTAGCATCTGAAAAATAGAAGTTTTCAATAGAGTATTTGGTGTGTAATTTGAAGATTTCATCAAATATATTATTTGCGCTTCTGCCGCGCCATAGGCTTGTTTGCTCATAAAAGGGATTCAGGTAGCAAAAGGCACAATGCCCGTAACATCCCCGGCTTCCTTGTATATACGTAACAATACCCTTTTTCTGACAGAGAGTAACATCCTGCCGGCAAGGATAGGGTAGCTGGTCTAAATTATGGATAGGAGGCCTGGGCGTAAAAACGACCCTCCCGTCTTTATCCTTGGAAGCAAGCCCGGCAATATTCATTCCATCAGGGAATACACTTCTTCTTACCTCATTCCCCGGATTCGCAAGGGGGGGGCAAGAGAGGGGGTTTCTCTTCTTTTTTAATAATGTATTGCTTCCCTGGATTTCCGTTGAAGTACGATTTTCCGATACAATACCTCTTGCAAGGTCAAGGGTTGTAAATTCAGGTTCGCCAACCGTCACAGAATCAACAAATGGATAATCAGTAAGAATATTTTTATAAGCAAACGTGGGAAAATAACCGTAGAGATTGATGTGTAAGGCTTCATTCGCCGTTTTCAGTGTTGAGAGCATATCAAATATATCCATGGTCCTTTCCCACAGATATACGGTATGGACACACAGAAGCTGTAATTGTTTGTTTGCGATGATATGTGTAATGGTTTCTTCTATTGACCAGTCATAAAGATGTGCATTGGCAACTTCGACCGTAAGCTTGTTTTCCCGTAAAACAGAGGCAATATATCCTGTAAACAGGCATGCTGATAACGGGGCATTCACTACTTCCTCACATCGGACTGAATTATTTAAACGTGGGTGTTCGAGCAAGACAATCGACAAGGCAATAGATCCTTTTGAAATTTGCAATAATTAACGAAACAACCCTGACAGGATTAATATACCAGGCATAATTATTGAGCAGGGCGTAAGAATAATATGTCGCTGTAGTGATAATTATGACTGATAGCAAAAAATCGTTATGCTTTTGACCTTCAGGTTCAAAATGCTGCAGTGGCAGCGCTTTTCTTGCGGCTTTTATTCAGGTCTTCTTCGTAGTATTTCATCACACCTTTGAGTGAACACAGACTGCCACACATTGTGCATGTATCCTCATCCATGGGAGGACGGCTATTGCGAATTTCCTGTGCACGTTCCTTGGTGATGGCTGTTTCGTATTGAGTCTTCCAGTCGAGGTCTCTGCGTGCAATACCCATTTTGAGGTCTAAGTTTTTCGCCTTGTCTTTTAGTTTTACCATATCACCTACGTGGGCGGCGATACGAGCGGCCATAACGCCTTCACGCACGTCGTCAGGTCCTGGAAGGGCAAGGTGTTCAGGCGGTGTAACGTAGCAAATGAAGTCTGCGCCGTAACGTGAAGATAAGGCAGCGCCAATGGCAGATGAAATGTGGTCATATCCGGGGGCTATATCGGTAGTAATAGGGCCAAGCATGTAGAAAGGGGCGTTGTTGCTGAGTCGTTTTTGTATCAAAACGTTTGCCTCGATCTCATCGATGGGGATGTGTCCAGGTCCTTCAACGATAATTTGAACCCCTTTGCTTTGGGCATATTCCGCAATTTCGGAATTGATAATAAGTTCCTGTATCTGTGCGCGGTCAGTACTGTCATGAACTGCTCCTGCCCGTAAGCCATTTCCAAGGCTGAGAATAACGTCGTGTTTTTTCATAATATCAATAAGACGGTCGATCTGTTCATAGAGGGGATTCTCTTTTTTATTATGATTCATCCATGCGGTCAGAAACGAACCGCCGCGGCTCACCAGGCCGCCATAACGATAACCTTGCCTTCTTAATCGCTCTAAGGTGATTAAATTAATGCCGCAGTGGATAGCCATAAAACCAATACCCTCTTCCGCCTGCTGTTCTATAACATCAAAGAGGAAATCAGCCTCCATGTGTACTACAGAACCCTTTTTCTTATTGGTTTCTATTGCCGCCTGGTAAAGGGGCACGGTACCTACTGTAAGAGAAATGGAGTCCAACACCCGTTTTCTGATTTTGACCAAGTCACCGCCTGTTGAAAGCTCCATCAGTGTATCCGCACCGTATTTTTCAGCGGTTTGCGCCTTTTTCACTTCCATCTCGGCGTCAATAATATCGGGGGAAGTGCCGATGCTGGCATTTACCTTTGTTTTGAGTCCCTTGCCGATGCCAATCACACGCGCCTTTCTGTTCGGATTTCCATAAATAACGATCTGTCCTTTTGCAATGCCTTCTCGGATAAATTCCGGGGTGACGTCGTCATATACAGCAGCCTCTTTCATGGCTTCCGTTATAACACCATCGCGTGCAAGTTCTAACTGAGTTTTCATCTATTTTTACTCCAAATTAATTAAGCCTTTAAAAACTTTCTCAAACTAAAAACCACCGTTTTCTAGTATAGCGTTTCATTAAAATATCTACATTGATACCGTCATTGCTAGCGACAGCGAAGCAATCTTAAGTTTTTTGGGAACAAGAGATTGCTTCGTCACTCCACTACTCGCAATGACATTTTTTTACGTACACATTTTAACGAAACGATGTACTAGTATTTATTTGGGTGCATTCCCGATTGTTTGTAAGCGTTCATGGAGTCGGGGCAAAAACAACCCTGACAGGGTTTGAAACCCTGTCAGGGTTAACACTACTGCAACGTTTCATTAAAACATGGCGGAAATCACAAAAAATCGGGAATACACCCTATTTATTTCACCATTGCTCACCTGGATTCCAACATAAAAAACAAGGAGTTGGCGGATAGTCATACAGAGTGCTATTCCCCGAATAAACTCATGGGTTGCAAAACAGAACACGTTGGAAATATCTCGTTGATTTTACAGCGATTATTATGTGTTTGCCCTGGCCTGATGTACTTCCCCGAAATTCATCAAATCCATCATGTCATCTCTGATTGCCATTGCAAAAATGTTTTTCTTTGTGAGGTATGCAATTACTTCATCTGGTAAATAAAGGGATGCAAAAACAGGAATGATCTTTTTGTTTATATATTCTGGAAAGTACTCGTACACTTCCTTTAAAGTTTCCGCAAAATCATCTATGTACTGTATTCTGGGAGTGGATTTTACTTCTACAAGAATAATTTTGGTATCATACACTGCAATTACGTCAAACTCTCTTCTCTTGCTCTTCGTTTTTGGCTTTCTTTTAAATCTTCTGACCATGAAATCTTCTTCGCTGCCTTCCTCACAGCAGAAATACCGCATGGCGATTTCCCCAACGTTTGGGGCTACAAAATCCTCTGCCAACGTGCCCATTTTGTTGGTGATTTCTCCCCATTGTTTAAATGCCCTTGCCCTGTCTTTCCGCATCTCCTCCTTGAATTCAGTCATTTCGTTTTTGGAGTTTTCTCTGTCCTGTTGCATCTCTTCCCTGAATTCTTTTATTTCAATTTTAGAGTTTTCTCTATCATGTTGCATTTCGTCTCTGAAATTCCGCATCTCATTTTTGAAGTTTTCCCTGTCTTGTTGCATCTCCTCCCTGAATACCTTCATTTCGATTTTGGAGTTTTCCCTGTCCTGCTGCATCTCCTCTCTGAATATCTTCATTTCAATTTTAGAGTTTTCTCTATCCCGTTGCATTTCGTCCCTGAAACTCCGCATCTCCTCCCTGAATACCTTCATTTCGATTTTGGAGTTTTCCCTGTCCCGTTGCATTTCGTCCTTAAACTCACGGATTTCCCTCTCCGTCTGCATTTGTGCATTGCCAACGTTCCTGATGAACTCTGCGAGTATTTGTTCCAGGTTATCAACCCTTTCACCTACGGGCGGCATGATAATTCCTCCACAAAAAGCTACAAAAATGCGGCAAACAATGGCGTTTCATATTATAATGTTTTTGTCTACATTATCACTAAAAATTTTTAATACGGTTTCTTTATGGTAATTTTCAACATCAAGCCGTTTATCAAAGGGTATGGTGCCAAGTACAGGTACATTTGTAAATCTTTTGATCTCTTTCACCGTATAGTTTTTCAGGCAGTCATTGGTATCCGCATGGTCGTTAAAGATTATTCCTTTTATGTTTACGCCATGTTCACGGGCATATGACAGGGTGAGAAGGGTATGGTTTATTGTTCCGAGAGAGAGCCGGCTGACAACTATCAGGGGGAGTTTAAATTCGCGGGCTAAATCAATGATAAAATAGTGTTCATTTACAGGGACAAGCAAACCGCCTACACCTTCGACAATCATAAAATCGTGCCGTTTACAGAGGATATCAAAGGCATGTCTGATTTTTTCCAGGTCTATTGTGGTATTATTTAATTGAGCCGCAATTGTGGGCGCAATGGGTTGTTCAAAACATATGGGGTTGATGAGTTCATAGTCGTCATCAATTTCCGCTGCTGACATAAGAAATAGCGCGTCGTCCGATACCAACCTATTGTTATGGTATTTGCCTCCTGTAGCAACAGGCTTCATAACTCCCACATTGCAACCGCTGTTTTTCAAAAGAGCGGCCAGCCCTCCCGCAACAATGCTCTTGCCGACACCTGTATCTGTTCCTGTCACAAAGCATCCTGCAGTCACAACCATTTCTCCTTAATTAATAACAATTCTTTTTTACACTTTTTCCGTAACCGTCCGTATAGACTCGTAAATAACGCCAAGTAATCTGTCCAATTCAGCAGTGGTAATAATCAACGGCGGCATGATGACAATGATATGGCCTAATGGACGTATTAATACCCCCTGTTTCTTTGCCTCAAGACAGATTTGTATTCCTATGCGTTCAACCCATGAATAAGGTTCTTTTGTTTTCGTATCTTTTACTAATTCAATTGCGGCGATTAAACCACACTGCCGTATTTCACCGACATGTTTTAATACCTTGAAAGATGATAACTTCTCTTTCAGGTGCTTTATTTTCGGCTGTAAATTTTCCAGAATGTTTTCTTTTTCGAAGAGGTGTATACTTGCCAGGGACGCTGCACATCCGAGGGGATGCCCTGTATAGGTATGTCCATGAAAGAAGGTTTTCAAATGGGTATATTCTCCTAAAAAGGCGTCATATATTTCCTGCGTTGCAAGCGTAGCCGCCAGAGGCATATATCCGCCATTAATCCCTTTTGACAGAGGCATAAGGTCGGGGACGACACATTCGTGTTCGCAGGCAAACATTTTTCCCGTTCGTCCAAATCCCGTCATTACCTCATCCAGAATAAGTAGTACATCGTATTGCTTACATAGTTTGCTGACTCCTGCCAGATAGCCCTTTGGATGCATTAACATACCGCCTACACCCTGTACAAGGGGTTCCATAATCATTGCAGCGACATTATCCGCATGTTCCTGTAAAATCTTTTCCAGTGTACCGAGACATTCCATGCTGCAATCTTCCGGAATTTTATTTAATGGACAGCGATAACAATAAGGAGAAGGTGCAAAATGTGTTTTAAAATAAAGGGGGCTAAATACTTTATGGTATATATCAATCCCGCCCACCGCCATCGTGCCTATAGTGTCTCCATGATACCCATACTGTAATGCAATGAATTGTGTTTTATCTCTTCTGCCTTTATGCTGCCAATATTGAAAGGCCATTTTCAGGGCAACTTCATTTGCGGTGGAGCCATTGTCAGAGTAAAACACTTTGCTTAAACCGTTTGGTACGATTTCGATAAGTTTTTTACCAAGTTCTGAAGCGGGGATATTGGTAGGGCCTAAAAAGGTGCTGTGCGCGATTTTGTCAAGCTGTGCCTTTATGGCGTCATCGATTTCTTTTTTGCGATGGCCGTGAAGATTACACCACATAGAGGAAACCCCGTCAATGTATTCGTTGCCATCAATATCTTTCAGGTAAATCCCCTTTCCTTCCGCAATAACAAGAGGGGTTTCCTTCACGTACTCCTGCATTTGGGTAAAAGGATGCCAGAGGTAGGTCTTGTCCCATGTCTGCAATTGTTCCTTACGAATCTCTTCAAACATTATTCCACGTATCTCCTTCTTGCCATATTTCAAAATTGCCTATTTACTAAAAAGTAGTAATACATTAGTTTTTTGAAAAATTCCAATAATCGTAACACTTTAGTCCTATGAAAAAAAATCGCTCGTTCCCAAGCTCCGCAGACTGGGTCAAATGAACTTTGTTGTCTCAAAAGTGGGGGCAACTCCTCGCATTATGCCTGTTTTAGACCCTATTTAGTGCTGTTTTACCATTAAAGTGGAGAATGCCTGTCGTAAAATAGGATAAAATTTTTCATTTGACCCAGTCTGTCCGGCTTGGGAACGGGATTGTTTGCGAAGCTCCAGCTTCGAATGGAAAAGGGAATGAACCCATGATGTCAGCCTGGAGGTTTTTCTGGGGTGTATTCCCGATTTTTTGTGATTTCCGCCATGTTTTAATGAAACGTTGCA
>NZ_CAADGZ010000016.1:0-44639 GCF_900696675.1 uncultured Candidatus Kuenenia sp.
TTGACGGAGAAAGGCCAGAAGTTCTCTTGTTCACTGATGACCGCTTCAGCCCTTGATATTAAAGCACTTACGGAAATGGCGGCATGAAAAACACGCATAAAAAACAAGAAATTGATGGATAGTAGTACAAAGAACACGAAGGAAAACTTACAAAAAAAGAAGTTTTTACAGGGTAATACTATAGGGAACGGGAAGCCAAAAAGTAAGACATTAAGCATTGGTTTATAAAGAGTTATATCACCTCAAAACACATATATCAACAAGAAACCATGAAAAGGGTCAAGTCTTTACTCCTGGCATCGGCCTGCATATGATTGACAGTGAGACAGGTCGCTCCTGCGGAGCCTATCGGTAATATGTTTTTCGAAAGACCAAAGTGTTGCAAGAAGTTTTTTATCTGCGCGACTCTACCTATATCTGCGGATAAAAGGTATTTTCAGGTGTGTGAAATCGACTTTTCATCCTCATGCAGTATCGGGCAATCCATCCTTGACCTTTTTTTATTCTGCGATATAATCCACGGGTGAAAATTAATCCCTTATTTTTTTCTCCAGATAGCGGGAATAAAACAATCTCCTCAAACACACTAAGGTGTTTCAAAAATTAAATTATTCAGGAAATGCGTAATGTTAAAAGAAAAGTTCGGCTTTATCGGCGGCGGTAAGATGGCGGAGGCGCTTTGCAAAGGCATTATCAGGGCAGGCCTTAGCGCCGGCAGCAACATTATTGTTAGCGATGTCCTTGCAGAGCGATGCCGTTTATTAAAAGAAGAAATTGGCGTCCAAACTACACAAGACAATCATGATATTGCCGCCTTTGCAGACGTTATTATCCTCGCGGTGAAACCGCAAATTATCGGTGAAGCGCTTGAGAATATAAAAAACGACATAACTCCCCGTCATTTAATCATATCCATCGCTGCAGGCATTCCCCTGCATTTTATTGAATCAAAACTCAGAGAAAACGTTCGTGTTATCAGGGTCATGCCTAATACACCATGCCTGATTGCCTCTTCGGCGACGGCCTTTGCACCAGGGAAACATACAACGGAAGGTGATAAGAAATTGGCGCACGCGATATTTAATGCCGTCGGAAAGGTTTTTCAACTTGAGGAAAAATATTTGGATGCAGTTACAGGGGTAAGCGGGAGCGGGCCTGCCTATGTGTATATGTTTATTGAGGCATTATCAGACGGCGGGGTAAAAATGGGACTTCCAAGAGAAATAGCAACGGCCCTTGCGGCGCAGACAGCATTGGGCGCAGCAAAAATGGTGCTGGAAACCGGGCAACATCCCGCACAGTTAAAGGACGCCGTCACCTCGCCTGCAGGAACAACTATTGAAGGTGTGAGCAAATTAGAAGATGGCGGATTACGTGCCGCTGTCATAAATGCAGTAGAAGCCGCCGCTTTAAAATCTAAAAAATTGGGAGAATTATTATAACATGAAAATAAGCGCCATACAAAAAGAAACAGCAGAACTTGCAGTCAATACATTAAAAATGCTTTCCGCCGACGCAGTTGAAAAGGCGCAATCAGGGCATCCGGGATTGCCTATGGGGTGTGCGGATGTTGCGTTTGTTCTTTGGACACAGTTTTTACAATTTAATCCGGAAGACCCGAATTGGCCCAACCGGGACCGGTTTATCCTTTCCGCAGGCCATGGTTCTATGCTGCTCTATTCCTTATTGCACCTCTATGGATATGACCTGTCGCTGGATGAAATAAAACAATTCCGGCAGCTTAACAGTAAAACACCGGGACATCCGGAATACGGCCATACCCCTGGCGTGGAAGTCACTACAGGCCCTTTGGGGCAAGGATTTGCAAATGGCGTTGGAATGGCAATAGCAGAACGTTTGCTTGCGGCACGGTTTAATAAAGTTGGCAAAAAAATTATCGGTCACACCATTTACGGGGTTGTAAGCGATGGAGATCTGATGGAAGGAATTTCCTCCGAGGCTGCTTCCATTGCGGGGCATCTTGGGCTTTCCAACATTATCTACCTTTACGACAACAACCACATCACGATAGAGGGAAACACCTCACTTGCTTTTACAGAAGACGTGGCAAAACGTTTTGAAGCATACTCATGGAAGGTTTTTAAAATTGACGGGCACAATCATAATGAAATTGCGAATGCCATACAATCTGCTCAAAATGAAAAAGAAAGACCCTCTCTTATTATCGCGACAACCCATATTGGAAAAGGGAGTCCGAATAAGCAGAACAATGCGTCCGCTCACGGGGAGCCGCTTGGAGAAAAAGAACTTGCATTAACAAAGGAAAATATCGGCTGGTCAAAAAACCCGGCTTTTTACGTTCCTGATGAAGTAAGGCAACTATGCGCTAGCCGCGTAAAAGAGTTAAAAGATGTTTACGAAAACTGGCAAAATGCCTTTCATACCCGCTTAAAAGAGGATCCGGATTTTTCCGGAGAGTGGAATGCTTATATGAATAAAGCTATCCCGGACAACCTTGAATCTAAGCTGCTTGAGACCATCAAAAAAGATTCAGTCGCAACAAGGGCTGCTTCCGGAGATATGATGCAGATAATTGCACAGCAAATACCGTCCTTCATCGGCGGCTCTGCCGATCTTAACCCCTCCACTAAAACGTTTATTAAGGGGTCGCCTGCCATCAACAAAAATTCATTTATTGGAAAAAATATCCACTTCGGGGTTAGAGAACACGCCATGGGCGCTGTTCTCAACGGCATGGCGCTTTATGGCGGCATTATTCCCCATGGTTCCACGTTTCTGATATTTTCCGACTACATGAGACCTTCTATCCGGCTTGCTGCGTTGATGAAGCTTCAGGTAATTTATGTATTTACCCATGACAGCATATTTCTCGGAGAAGACGGCCCAACGCATCAGCCGATTGAACAGCTACCCTCCTTGAGGCTTATTCCAAACCTGTTGACAATAAGGCCTTCGGACGCAACCGAAACGGCTGCGGCCTGGATAACGGCGCTGAATCACAAAAACGGTCCAACAGCACTGATACTTACCCGCCAGAATATTCCGGTTATTGACCGCTCTGTGTATCCTTCGTCAGAGGGATTAAAACACGGCGCCTACATACTAAAGGATTCCATGGGTACTCCGGATATAATCCTCATGGCGTCTGGGTCCGAGGTATCAATCGCCCTTGAAGCAACACTAAAACTGCAGGAAAAGGGCGTTGCTGCACGTCTCGTAAGCTTTCCTTGTTTAGAATTATTCAGGAACAACCCGGAGGCATATAAAGACAATATCCTTCCACCGTCATGTACAAGGCGTGTCTCCATTGAAGCAGCGGCAAAAGGAATCTGGCATGAATTTACTGGCATCAATGGCCTTATCATCGGAATTGACCACTTTGGTGCATCTGCTCCCGCAAAGGCCCTGGCAGAACACTTTGGATTTACCACAAAAAATATTTTAAATGAGATTGAAAAAAAGTGGGGTATATAAACATTGACGAACTTTGTGTACGCGCGTGTGCTTTGCGGTTAAAATCCCATTGATTGCGGCGTTATCGCTCTATGTATAATTTAAACTGGCAGAGACTTTTTGTAATAGTGTTTTTTGGTTAATTGTTCATGACTACTGAAAATGTAAAAATTTGCCCAAAATGCGAATCCGAGTATTATGCGCATATTTCTTTATGCGCCGACTGCGGAGTTCTCCTGATAATGCCGGAAGAGGTTGAAAAAGAAAGAAAGAAAAAGCCGGACATTCCCGCGTCTCACCACGATGAATTGGTCACCATCAGGGAAGAAGGGAGAGAAAGCGTTCGTGAGTTATCGGATTTACTTTTAAGAAAAGGGCTTTTTTCTAAAATTGTCTTAGCCCCTGGCTGTAGTACGGGAAAGTGTGGATGCCGGTATCTTCTCTTGACAACAAAAGGGAATGCTCTCGCCGCACATAACTGTATTGAGGAATTCCATACACAAAAGTATCCTGAAATCAAGGCCTCTCAAGACTGGGAATCGCAGGGAAGATGCCCTGCTTGCGGTTATAGTATTCGTGCTGATACGAAAGAATGCCCTGACTGCGGATTGTTACTCATCATTGAAAAGTGATTGCTTATCGGGTATAGGTTAATTGCGATTTGTCAATGAAAGGCGCTGGATTGGATCGATGACCTGGGGAAGGGTTCCTCTTATAAAATTTCCATATGCACGTTTATTAGCGTTCATTGGCGGTTATTTTATTAACCGCGATACACGCAAATAGAAGCTAATGAATAACGAATATCGAAGTATAAGAAAACTTCATAATTCGATATTCCTTGTTCGATATTAGTTATTGGAGTCCATTTAAAAAATATCAAAAACAACTTAATGCTTATGGGAAGGTGCCTCCGTATTGCACTTGATACATTAAGCGCAATACGGAGTCTCCGAAATCCATTTATATTTGTATTTACTCGTGCTTGTGGTCCTTACTTACTTCCTTTTCGCATTCAAAACAAAAATACGTTACACCGCACTTGTGACCCTCGCCCACCTCCTCCTTGCAGGCATAGCAGAAATGGGTAAGGCCGCAAATGTGTTCATCCCCGACTTCTTTTTCACACTCGTAACAATAATACGTTAAATCACAAATATGTCCAGCGCCTACTTCCTCCTCGCAGTTCAGACAAAGTGTTGTTACGTTGCAAATATGCCCATCTCCCACCTCTTTTTTGCAATCGGGACAAAAAAATGTCAAATCACAGATATGATTAGGTCCAACTTCTTCGACGCATTCATGGCAAAATTGCGTTGTGCCGCAAATATGCCCGGAACCTGCTTCCCTTCCGCATTGACTGCAATAGGTAGTAATGCCGCATATATGATTTTCTCCCACGACTTTGCCACATATGGAACAGGTGCTTGTTTTTGCAGCAGACACCTCCGTTTTTGCGGCAGAAGGTGTTTCTGTCACGACTTCTTCTTTCTTCTCCTCTGTCACAACATCTTCTTCCGGTACTTTAACCCCTAAAGGTTCTGCCGCTTCTTCTATTGTTTCTGCT
Source organism: uncultured Candidatus Kuenenia sp. (assembly GCF_900696675.1). Lineage (NCBI taxonomy): Bacteria > Pseudomonadati > Planctomycetota > Candidatus Brocadiia > Candidatus Brocadiales > Candidatus Brocadiaceae > Candidatus Kuenenia > uncultured Candidatus Kuenenia sp. The sequence goes on from NZ_CAADGZ010000016.1 coordinate 5,003, forward strand.
TCTACCGGTTCCGGAACAGCTTCTACTGTTTCTTCCGCAGGAGCCACTTCCGTTATTTCTTCCTCTTCAACGATCCCTTCTATTTCCACTGGTTCAGCAACAGGTTCCGCCGTTTCTACCGCAGGAGCGTCATAAGGCACAACTTCTATCTTTACTTCCGGCGCCTCTTCTTCCACCTGTGTTTGCGTGGAAACGCAAGATGCGAGGGAAAACGACATGCCTATTAACGCGGCAACCACTAAATAGCCCTTTTTCATTCCTTTTTTTCTCCTTTTTAACAAATTAAAGATAACTAATCTTTCACGCTATAATTCATTATCGATTCCAGATCATCCGGTATTTCTCTCTTCTCTATATCCACTCCGGCGGCAGAGAAAAACTTCTTTCTGACAGCATCAAAAGTGATTTTCGAAAGCGATCTTTTATCTGTAACATCTCCAAATATGCCAAGTTCAATACAGCCTGCAGCCATGGTAGCATGCCCACCCGCGTTCATAAAGCCAAATGCTTTTTGCAATAATGACGCGAGATTAATCCTGGAATCTACACTCCTCGCCGATAACTGGACCTTGTCTTTGTCAATGCCGAAGACGAGCACCGTAGAAATACCTTCCATTTGCAGCATCAGTTCGGCTGCCTGCGGTAGCGCATCGCGGTCGGTTATGAATTCTACGAATGAGGTTAAGTATGCCCCTCGTACTTCACGGTTTCTTATTGCTCTTCCAATGATATCCATCGTTTCTGCGCTCATGGGGGGATTTTCAATTTGGTTTAAGAGCCCCACATCTACCAATGGAGAAAGATAGGCTGCCGCGTCAAGGTCTTCAGTGGTTGTGTTCCTTGTAAATCCACTGGTATCTACTCTTATACCATAGCGAAGTGCGGTCGCAAGCGGAACGTCCGGCGCTATTCCCAGATACCTTAAATACCTTGTCATAATGGAAGAATTGGCGCCAATACCAGGCATTATTTCAACAAATTCCCCTTTTACAAGGCTAATATCCGTTTGGTGATGATCTATAATGACATGAACGTTCGTATCGGGCGGCAATATATTATTTTTCGAAGGTATAGAGGCTTCTATTAACGCTATTTTATCAACAGAGTTAATAATACTTAGCGATTCGTCGGGAGTATTGAGTCTGATAAGGTCTGTTTGCAACAAATTGACCAGCGCCTTATTTTCCTGATGGCCAATGTTCCCCCCATAATAAATCTTTGATTTAATGCCGTATTCCCCGGCAATACGTTTGAGCGCAAGCCCGGAGGCAATAGCATCGGGGTCGGGATTGTTCTGTAAAAAAATAGCCAATCCGTTATTCGTTGCCTCCCGGAGAACTTTAACCAGTTTCGAGGCAGACCTTCTTAGTTTTGCAGATTCCAGTTCATTGAGAATCGCATCCGAAAGTATCCTGACGGATTCAACAGCACGGTCGGCTCCGGCAGCCATTGATTCAGAGGATTCTTTATCGTCTGTCACTTGCGTTAAAACAAATTTATCAGGGAATAATTCCTTGATGCGTTTTATTAAGGCAAGGTTTTCTTTAGGATTTTTTTGTAAAATAATAAAGGCTACGGGGTCTTTCCCCGGCAAAGAACTGAAGTTGTAGTCATAAATATCTGCGGTTATCGTGGTGATATTAAATTCTTTTAAGGCATTTAAGGCCTGTTCATCCTTGTCTATTACAAGTATTTCCTCTTCACCGGATTTGCTTAAATTTTTAACCAACGCCCTAGCAACACAATCGCAACCAAGGATTATATACATAATTTTATTTCCTTAAAAGATTGAATCCTATTTCATAACGCAACGCAGTAAGCAAGCAGCAAAATCCCTCGTAAGAAAACCTGCCTCTATCCATGCCGGGCATGGCAGACGTGAGTGAACAAGGGGGAGGAACAAGGGGATTGTAAAAAAAGCGAGTCCGGTAAAAAATTTTTTTACCGGACACTATCCTGATAATTCAACAAAACGTTAGCCAATTATACGAATATGTTTTTTTCAAGTCAACATTAAAAACAACGGACAATAAATTTAACCTTTTACAAATATTGAGGTTACAATAAAAACAAGGGGGCAAAATACTTGTTTTGCTGAAATTATACACTAGTTTTGCCTTGAATAAAAGGCTTGGTGTTAAGTAACATCATGTATCGAATATTTTCAAGGTCTTTTTATCAGACAGAGGCTTCATTCCGCCGCTATTTTTAACCCCTTTTTTTTCGGATATTTCACTATGTCATTAACCGAAGTCATCAAAAAAGCAGGCATTTCTGAAGACCGGTGGCAGGAATCTATTGACAAACATGATGTTGCCAGAGAAGAGTATGAGGGCATCTCCTATTACCGGATAATGAGAAAGGTCGGCCCTTTGGGAAAATGCTCAATCGTTACCTGTGCGGGCATTATTTTTGACTTTCCAAGGATTGCAAGAATATTGCATCTGGAGAACGGATTAAAGAATGCGTATGCGCAACCTTTTTATGTTGAAGAAAAGGTTGATGGTTATAATGTGAGAATTGTTTGTATCCGGGGAAAAGTACTCGTCTTTTCACGAGGTGGATATGTTTGCCCCTTTTCTACAGACAGGATAGCTGATTTTCTGGATATACAAAAAATATTTGCCGATCACCCCGACCTAATTGTTTGCGGGGAATTTGCGGGTCCCGATAATCCTTACAATATTGAATGTCCCCCTTACGTTAAGGAAGATATACGCTTTTTTGCCTTTGATTTAATGCTGAAAAATACTTCTCGAAACCTTCCTGTTGAAGAGCGGTTACGAATCTTCGATAAATATGGCATGCCTACCGTAAGGCGATTCGGGCGTTTTTCTTCTGCAGATATCCTTGCCCTAAAAGAGATTGTTAAAGAATTAGATGATGCAGGCAGCGAGGGTATTGTTTTCAAACCAACGTGTAAAGAAGAAAAGACCCTGAAATATGTTACTTTCGGGTCATGCCTGCGCGATATACGCTGCAACGCTCCACTCATGGCGGAAATAGCGTCAGAATACTTTACTCATCGTATAATCCGGGCAGCTATGTATCGTTATGAGCAATCCCATGAATTAAACCCTAAAGATTTTACTGCCCTGGGTGAAGCATTATTAAAACCCATTTACGAAAGTGTGAAAAAGGCTGCGGACGGAGAACTTATCAGGGAAGAGTTTCTTCTCCGTTTTCGTGAAGAGGAAAACATTCAACGGATGATGGATCATTTGCAGAAACGCAAGGTACATTTTGAAATACTATCGAAGGAAAAGGCAGGCTTTTATTGGCAGGTACGTTTCGCCAGGAAATGTTACGCGTCGTATGACACCCTGCAAAGCCATTTAGGTGGAATGGCACATGTAGACTGATTTTTTGCAAGCCAGCATAGCATGAGATAAAAAATACGAAGCACGAAATACGAAACAAATTCAAGAAAGCAAAATCCCAATGGAAAACCCTTGGAGCTATTCAGCATAAACATTACACGACTCCCTGCGGGTTCAGGGTTACAATCCATGGCAGACATCAGAAACTTTTTAATTGAAACAAGAGACAACCCCGAAATCTGGAGAGATAAACGCAGGCGGAACTGTGAAATAAAAGAAAACTTTTGGGGTCCTTACAAATTTGAAACACGAGTTGAAATTTTAAAACGAATTTTAAAAGCACAGCGAACAATACAGGCTACCGAATGCATTGAATTAATCACACATCAGGAAATGGTGCTGATTCAATACTATTGGTTCAGAGATAGTTTTTTCAAAACCAAAGTATCCCAAATTTATAATCACATATTCAAAACTCAAATTGAAGTGCGCAAACAAGAAGAAAAATTCAAACAAGAGGCAGGCCTGCTTAAAAAGTCCTGCAAGCAGGAGCCAAAGGATGTGGAGTTAATCCAAGACCTGTTAGCGCTGCAAAAAGGATTTCCGCTACAATCCCTAACGCAAATAACAACATAACAAGTGTGCAAGAAACATTACAGAAATATCTCAGAGCATTTGAAAAACTAAGAATAGATAGAGCACACGGCATTGCTCCGCATAAACCCATTCTTCTACTTTCTATATTACAAACATTTCAGATCGGAATAAACAACTCCCAAAGAATTTACATCAGTCCCGAATTAGTTGCTTTATTCAAATCCAATTGGAGTTTATTGGTTATTTCAAATCACGATTGCCGATTTGCATTACCATTTTATCATTTAACAAGCGATAAGTTTTGGAAACTAATTCCAAAACCGGGCTTTGAAAATATTCTTCAACTCTCTGCATCCCTGCGAAGTTTTGCAAACCTAAATGCAGCAGTTGATTTTGCTGTTACAGATGAAGATTTACTTGCTTTAATGAATGATAAAAAAAGTAATGGAATATTACAGCAGTTTTTATTGGATAAATACTTCCCTGAAACTTAATGCAATTTTGGTAATTCGTCAGGTGGGCATCAAAAACTATTTAATGATATTGAGAATAAAATTTTAAACGAACCATCGGAAGAATACAGGCAAGAAATAAAGAACTTAATGGAGCAAAAGAATGAGGAAGGGATTTTTTTAAGATGTTGTTTGTTTAAAAGAGAAATACCAAAAATCTACAACAACACTTGTTGTATTTCTGGAATGAGAATAGATGCTACCATTTCTGTATCAATGGTGGATGCTTGCCACATCGTTCCATTTAGTGCGAGTTATGATGATACAGTAACTAGATGTCATGCTATTCATAAGCTGACGGACAAACGCCTTTCGCCCTGTGTCATAATTTCCGGGCGCTCAAGAAGTTTTCCAGGCCAATATTTTTCACCCTTCCAATAAACCATGGTCATCTTTGTTTTCATGGTACGCTCCTACATTGCGCCAATAGGTTAATTTACCGTAATATTATTGCAAATAGCCTGTGATTTCAAAAACGGATGGAGAGATATACAAAACCGCTGGCTCAGCAGCTTTTTTTCGTATATTTTCTGCGCGAGCGCATTGTTTTGAAGAACTGCCGCCCTTCCCTTAATCTTCTTTTCCGTTCCACGGGGTCCTGAAGCATTTTTTTTACTATTCTCAGAATAATGCGTGGTCTGAAGTAGAATTTTTTATAGAATTTTTCCGTCCAGAGGATGATTTCTTCTGCAGGGAGGTCCGGATACTCTATGTTGCATAGCTGATGTCCGGAAGAACTTAACATAGTGCCGGTCTTTAAGTATCCGTTCTTTTCGCAATAATCATAAAATTCAGTGCCCGGATAAGGCGATGCTATAGATACCTGCATCGTGTCAGGGTCCATCTCTATGGCAAATCGGATGGTGTCTTCCATTGAAGACCTGTTCTCCCCCGGCAATCCCAGCATAAAAGTGCCATGAATTTGTATGCCGAGACTTTTACATTCGCCGGTAAACCGTTTGGCCTGATCAATCGTAATCCCTTTTTTAACGTTTTTCAGAATTTCATCATTGCCGGATTCATAGCCTACTACGAGCAATCTGAGGCCGCCTTCCTTCATCTGTTGTAACGTTTCGCGGTCGAGGTTTGCCCTTGATGTGGCAGACCATGTAATTCCAAGGTCCTTTACCTTCCGGCTAAACTCCTGCACCCTTTTTCTGTTTGCGGTAAATGTGTCGTCGTCAAAAAAAATCTCTTTCACTTCGGGAAACCGTTCCTTGCAATACATCAGCTCCCTGATAACATTATCAACGCTCCTTACGCGATACTGATGTCCCATCATCGTTTGTGGCCAAAGACAGTAAATACATTGTGAGGGACAACCCCGTCCGGAATAAATCGACAGGTACGGATAGCGCAAATAAGGGATTTCGTAATCTTTATAGTTCAAATCACGCTCATAGATTTTCGTAACAAAGGGAAGGGAGTCCAGATCGGTAGTAAATCCACGGTCAGCATTATGAACAACGCCCGAACCATTCAGGTAACTTATCCCTTTCACCTCTTGCAACGCTTTGCCTTCCGCAAGTTCCTTAACGGTAATGTCGAACTCCCCCCTTGCAACAATGTCCACAATCCTGTCCTCACGCAACGCATCTTCCGGCTGTATAGTAACGTGCGGACCAACAAAACAAATGACCGATTCCGGATTGGCAGCCTTTATCTTTTTGGCAGTTTCTCTGTCAATGGATAATGTGGGGGTATTTGTGTACATCACAACCAGCTCATAGTCCCCTGCAAGGGAAACGACCTCATCAATCTGCAGCCCTTGCGCTGGTGCGTCAACGACTTTGCTTCCAGGGATGAGTCCCGCGGTATAACACAGCCACGTGGGATACCAGAAGGAACGCACTTCCCTGCGAGCCTGATAGCGGGAGCCGGCGCCGCCGTCAAATTGGTCGAAACAGGGTGGATTTAATAAAAGTGTCTTTTTTATCATGTTTAAAATTAACGCATTTTTTTATTTGATTTGCAATCTTTTTTTTGTATTATCAACGCTTTGCAAAAATAAACATACAACCACGTGCAAGGTCTATAATAACAAATAGTTAGAAACCGGAGAGGTTTTTGCCAAACATTGTTGTTCAGGAAGTGCTTGTAAAATGTAATTATTTTACCTTCCGTATTGCAAACGATCTCCGTCGTGTGTAATTTTATCCTTTTGTTGCTTATAATGATGCATCGTTAATCAACCATGGCCGTATATTGCTTCTCCATACTCACATTCTTATCGTTTACCTATTATATTGCTGCGTTTTTATGTACTTTGACGGTATTCAGAGAGAAGGGAGAGGAAACAGAGATGCCTCATTTCGAGGGGATCAGTTTTTTAAAACCCATTACCGGCGAGGTATACAATTTATACAACAATATCAAATCCTTCCTTGATTTAAGAGCCATTCCCATAGAAATTCTGTTTGGTGTCAGTTCAAAAGACGATCCCGCCTATGGCATTTTAACAAAGCTGGAAAATGAATTTCCCGGCATCTGCAAAATAATCCTGTGCAGCAACCATAAGAAATATTCAAACGAAAAGGTGGGGAAACTCATTACCCTTACGGAACATGCACGGTATGATATCATTAATATTTCCGACGCCGATGTATTAGTACCACAGGACTTCCTGCAATCGTTGACCCACATAAAGAACGCCGGCATGGTCACCAATTTGTATCGGGGAATACACAACGAAGGGATCGGGGGGCACCTCGAGGTTATCACCATACTCTCTGATATATTCCAGGGCGTGTGTATGGCAAAAATTTTTCATGGGATAAATTACGGTTTTGGGGCTTCAATGTTTCTTACAAAACAGTCGCTGGAATCGATTGGCGGGTACGAAGCGTTAGGCAATATGCTGGCGGATGATTACCATCTCGGAAACAAAATCAGTAAAAACGGAAATCCCGTTACGCTCTCAACAATTCTGGTAAATACCGTTGTCGGGAAATCGAATTTTAAGAATTATTTTGTACGTCAATTACGATTATGCAAGACGTACAGGGTCTCAGAACCTGTCGGATATTTTTTATTTGGCATATCTTTTGGTTCTGTCTGGTCGCTGCTATTGTGTTTTTTTACCTCTTTTTCTCTCCCCGCTATCTCTCTTTTTGGCACGGCAATCATTCTGCGTTTTCTTAGCATTACCCTAACAGGAACCCTGCTGAGCAAGATTCCATTTTCATGGGTGTATTTGCTCGTTCCTATACAGGAATTTTTGGGATTTTATACATGGTTATTGAGTTTTTGCGGCAACAAAATTACCTGGAAAAATAAAAAATTTGTCCTTGGCAAAGACGGAACGATTGCTCAAATCAACCCTGAGTAACAAGGTAAACGCCAAATACTATCACTGCGGTCCCTGCCCACCTGAGAGGGCTAACCTCTTCTCCGAGCATGAATGTAGCTAAAAAGGCGGTCATTATATAACAGAGAGACGTCAGTGGAAGCACCAGGCTTAATTTCGAGAAAGAAAGAATATACATCCATGAAAAAAATCCGATCGCATGAAAAAATATCCCGAAAACGATCCACGGATTTCTCATGACAACCAGGGCGTAAAAAAGTATTTCCCTTACACTGTACGCGGTAAGTTCTCCTATCCCAACCATCCCTTTGCTCAAGAAGGCGTGCCCGAAGGCTTGCGCTATGAGCATGAAAAACAGGAACCCGAACGTTTTTATCATTGTTGCCCCTTTATTTCTCTATAAGTAATAATCCTGATACCATTTTCCACAAGACATTTTTTTACATCCTTATCCATAAGTGCCCGAAAGTCGGCATTATTCTGCTCCGGATGACAATATATTTCAAAAGGCGTCTTATCAATTCCCGGAAGGGTCTTCTTCAGGTAATCAGCCGTAATATTCCCCGATTCCAGAAGGCCTATTACCAGGGGAATATGTCCGATGCCGTATTCTTTTAGTAACGGCATTGCCCTGCAGGCGAGTATTTCAAAAATAATTTTATGGCTTATTTTATACAACAACTTCTTCCCCGATACGAACAAATTCTTAAATAGAGGCTCACGGGGTATCCTGATATAGGGGATGTTATATACCTTGCATAATTCCACTGCATGCCATATTACCGATGGATGAAGATGTATGTTTAAGTGACCGTCCAAATGCCCCAGAGATATTCCCGACTCTAAGGCCTTTTCTGTTTGAGCCCTGATTTCGCTTCGTATCTGATTCGCAATTCCCCTTTTAAAGAAAAGATTCATCCCTGCAAAGAAAGGGTTTTCGCAAAAATTTCCCTTAACATCCGCAAGTCCGGGAATATCCTTATGCTTTAACACCGAATGCCCTTGGAGCAGTGTAAGATGAATACCTACGCCAAGTCCGGGGTTCCCCTTAATAATGCTGCAGGCTCCGGGAAACGCCAGCCCCCCAGCCATTATGCTGGCACTGGATAAAACACCTTCCCTGAACGCTGTTTCCACGCATACATTCACGGCATCAGATTTTCCAAAATCATCGGCATTAATAACGCACTTTTTCATATCGGAACAAAGATACTATAAATACCCTGCTCTTACAATTATTTTTGTAATAGTTCATATATATGTGTTTTATGGCAGCCCCCCTAAAATGGACAAGCCGGAACCAAACAGACAAAAAATAAAAAATTCGTAACATTTTAGCTTTTTAAAAAATTCACGGTGTAGAAAAAATACCATGTAACCCCGTTAGGGGCGGTCTGTTTGTAGCACAATAAAATTCAATAGAGTAAATAGCTCCGTAGGAGCGGCCTGTCCGTATTCCGGCAGACCTGTTTAATATGGATCTACAAGAGACAAGTCGCTCCTAACGGAGCTAATATCTGTTATAATATTCTATTTTGCTATAAACAGGCCGCTCCTACGGAGCTTATAGGTAATACATTTTTCAAAAAACTAAATTGTTACAAAAATCCGGAATTCACCATTAAATATTTTTCCAAAAAATGCAAAGAAATTACCGGTTGTTATTCTGCATGTATTTCGGGCAGACGGCATTGTTACTCATTTTTAAGTTGAAGTTATTCATTATTATAGGGTAGAAATATACAATACGTATTTGTATGGGTATTTCATAGATAAGGCATTGTGTAATAATATAGCCCTTATAAAACAAATGTTGTACTGAATATTTCCCGCACTAACTGAAAAAGAGAAAAAAATGTTAAACACCTTCTATAAAAATAGTTCAATTTATTTTGCTGCACCTTCTTTTCAAAGCACTGACTTGTCCACTGCAGTGTTGTTCTACATCGGAAGCGCTGTTTCGTCATTGATGGTTAAGATACGGAGATTGCAAGGTGTTTGAAATCATTGCCAGAAAAATCGCTGCCATTGCGTGCTCCCGTCCTAAAATAGTATTATTCGTTGCCCTCCTGCTTACGCTCATTTCTTCGCTCTATACGGTGAAGTATTTAACATTTAACCCTGACCGAAACTCCCTTATCTCAAAAGAAAAGGAATATAATAAAAGATTCCTGAAACTAATGGACGAATTTGGCCAGGTTGATAACCATATCATCGTAATGGAATCAGATAATACGGATGCTCTTATTAACGCTGCGGAACAAATTGCAAAAAGGCTAAAGAACAGTCCACGCCTTATTAAAAACATTTTCTATAAAGTGAACAAAACAGATTTTGAGAAAAAGGGGCTCTTTTATCTTGATGTTGAAGAACTTCTCAAAATAAAAACAGATTTGTTACATACCATGGAAAACAGGGCGCAACTACCCCAAGCATACCAATACGAAGATATTTTCGCCCAATTTGAGCATTCACTGACGCAGAAAACCCATGCACAAACAACAGACGACAGCAACATCACGGAAGACATCGACAGGCTTATCGCCCTTCTTCAGGACATGAATAACAACCTCCGTGAAAACAATGTCATGCCGGAATCTCCATTGCAAACAGCGATGCAAGCTCACGGCGGAATACCTTTTTCCCCCGCTGCTATGGCTTTCGGCGATTCGCCGGATACCGCATATTATAATCTCTTTGACAACGGACGCATTCTCTTGATGGAGATAACGGTTAATGATATTGACGGATTGTTGACGGGTACGGATTCCACCCGTTTTATCAGAAAACAAGTTGCAGCAGCAAAAGAAATGTGTCCCGGAGTCGATATCGGCCTTACAGGAACCGTTGCTATGGAAGCCGACGAAATGGAAATTTCTCAGAAAGAAATGTTATACATTTCCATTGCCGCACTTGTGGGAGTTGCTATACTCTTTATCATTTCGTTCAATTCAATCGTAATGCCGTTACTCGGCATGCTCACCCTTTTGTGTTCGATAAGCTGGACGTTTGGCTTTACAACATTGGCAATAGGGTACTTAAATCTCTTTTCCATTGTATTTGCCGTTGTTTTAATCGGTCTGGGAATAGATTTTAGCATCCACCTCATGTTACGTTACACAGAATACAGGAAGCTCGGTCATGAGAAAAGGGACGCATTATGTAAATCAATGGAAAATACCGGAAAAGGCATCATCCTGGGCGCTGTTACCACGGCAATATCGTTTTACTCCACTCTGTTAATCGATTTTAAAGGATTAAGCGAGCTAGGGCTAATCGCGGGAACGGGCATTTTGCTCGCATTGATCTCCACGCTGTTTTTGCTTTCCTCGCTTATCATCTTATTTGACAAATTCATTAATGCAGAAAAAAAAATGTTTCCGGCGGCTTCATTATGTACACCGGTAAAAAACTGGATGTTCAGTATAGTAGTTTCATGCAAAGTCCCCCTGACGATTGTTTCCATATTGTTTGCAATTGGTTCATGCTTCTTTGTAAGGCACATAAAATTTGACGACAATCTGCTGAACCTCCTGCCACCCAACCTGGAATCGACCCGATACGCAATAAAAATTATTCAATCAACCGGCACTGCCACATGGTTTGGGGCGATTGTCGCAGATACTCCTGAAGAAGCGGAGAGGGTGTCCGAACAGCTCCTGCGGCTCAAAAGCGTGGGAAAGGTAGAAAGCATTGCTTCGGTGCTTCCCGACGAGCAGGAAAAAAAGGTGGGCATTATAAAAGAGTTGAAAGCCCTCGCACAAACTATACCCATTCCCGGGAATGCCGGCGATGCGATACGATATCAGGAATTGAAAACCATTCTTGAACGGCTGCGATTCCGGCTCACTTTCGGCAAAAATATGGGGCTGCTGAAAGAGGGTAGCGGTCCCCTTGCCGACCGCCTCCTCATCCTTAACAACAAAATAGATACCTTTTTGCGGAATGCAGAAACTTTGCCGGAAGCAGAAATTGTGGAAAGATTATCCAAAGGACAACGGACTATTCGCAAACATCTTGAATACCTGAAGCATGGAATGGTTCCCGAACCCATGACCATAGACGATTTGCCCTACGGCCTGAAAGAACGATTTGTCGGGAAAACGGGGAAAAACATGGTATATATCTTTCCCAAAGAAGACATCTGGACGGAAGGAAAACTGGGCGAGTTTGTATCTGAAATACGGAGTATACAGCCTGAAGCTACTGGTGCGCCATTTCAGATTTATGATACAAACAGATTAATCAAGCGGGGGTTTTTGATCGCCGGAGGCTACACACTGGCTATTATTTTTTCGATCCTCCTCTTAACCTATAGAAATATAATACTTACCCTGACCACCCTTTATCCCCTGCTTCTGACGATTTTATGGACAATCGGATTTATGAAATTGTTCCGTATTCAGCCAAACCCGGCAAATGTAATCGCATTTCCACTAATACTGGGCATCAGCATTGATAACAGCATCCACACCATGATGCGGTTAAATGAAAAGGAAGGCCTTTGGATACATCAAACCAGCACGGGAAAGGCTATCATCATATCTTCACTCACAACCATAATAGGATTTGGGTCTTTGGCGTTAGCCTCACACCGGGGGGTCTCAAGCCTTGGATTGATCCTCGCAATCAGCCTCTCATGCAGCCTTGTGACGTCCATATTCGTCCTGCCTTTCACCCTTTCACTCATACATGAATACAGAAAAAAATGCACGCGCCGCCTTTATGGTGAAAAAGCTGCCTAAGGGCAGGCAACCACATTTTGTAAGGGAATGCATTAGTAACTTATCGCAACATCTTTGTCTTTTGAAACTGGAAATTTTCAAGTAGTGCGACGAACCTCGCCGCACTACTTGAAAATTTATTGGAATTAGCTATTACGTGAATAGCGAGCAGCAACCGTTTGTCGCAAATGCTTCGTCACTACGGTTTCAAAGAATTAAAGCTTTGTAATGTTTTGAATAGGATTTGAATCTTATGCTTTGTAATTAGAATGTGCTTCGTCATTGGCCAATTATAGGTACGCAGCGCTCCGCAGGATCATACGAGTTTTTTAATCCTCGCAATCAGCCTCTCTCTCGCAAGGGAGCCGATGCCCCTCTTTCTTTGCTACCTTACGGCGCGAACGTGGTATTTGATGTTGGCATCTGTATAGGTGTAGTCGCAATATCCCGAATCAAACCTGACAACCCATGCCGTCCCTTCTTTTCTTATATCTGAAGTCCAGGCTCTTTCCTGGAGGGGATCAAATACCTCATCGATGTTTAATCCGCACTTTTTCTTTACTGATTGCATTAGCGACATGGCTTCCTCGGTGGTTGGCAAACGCCAGTCGTTATAACCCGCAAATTGGTCACTGTTTCGTTTAGAAATATAGTGTTTTGCCCCTGCGTAATTCATTTTTTTTTGTGAACCGGATTGCTGCCATATAATATGAACAACCCGGTCATGCACAACTTTTCCCGCTTTTTGTATTTCATACGCGTGGGTAATTCCTTTTCCTAAAGGATTTCTTCGCGAATCAAATAGTCCTTTTTCTTTCAATACGGATTGTATCTTTTCCGGTGATAAGCCATTTTCCGGGGTATTGCGAAGGAATATTGCCGTAACTACACTGCCCGTTGATTTAATAGCATAAGTCTCCATTGCCGCAGACACAATGCTATTAGCAGGTACTATTGCAATTAACACAAGAATGATTAGTAAGGCAAGACTGCCTGAATAAAGAGCATGGCTTCTTTTCATATCTTTTCCGTCTGTGCTTATATAGGTTCTTTTCAAACGAAGTGCTTCATAACCACTAAGGCGCAGATGGCGCGACTGTGTAAAAAATGCGCGGCAAACATCGCTATTATTGGAATTTTTGCAACAGATTAGATTTTTGAAAAGGTAAAAACGCTCGTTCCCAAACCGGACATACTTGGCCAAATGGGTAATTTTGCTTTGTTTTATGGGTCTAATCTCCCCACTTTGTTGATGAAAAACGGTAAAATATGAGTAAAAACGGGGGTTTATAGTAGTTCATCCCCACTTTTGAGACAAACAAAGTTAATTTTGACCCCGTCTGCAGAGCTTGGTAGCGAGAACGAAAAATTCATGTAGTGCGACGAACCTCGTCGCACTACATGAATTTTTCAAAAGGCTAAAGTGTTGCCTAAAATCGGATTTGTTTGACTATATCTTTGTATTGGACAAAGATAAAAATCCTTCCTCACTTGAAATGAGGAAGGACGGTTATCTCTTAATAAAATACTGATTAAAAACGTGGAAAAACAATTCACCGACAACGAACTGTTATTCGGCACTTTTATTTATAGAAAGTAGTGGCCTCTGTTTCTTCTACTGGCCTGTCAAGGCGATCATCCTGCATCGAAACTTTAAACCGTACATCCCCTTCGCTTAGTGCTTTTACAACAACCTTCCATGTTGCCTTTGCCTTTGGAGCCAAACTTGGTAGCGGATCAAAGCTGAAAACCTTGCCATCATCTGAAAGACTACCACCGGTTGCGCCCGATGATGACACATACTCCATCTCGTCCTCAAGCGTACATGACATTTTAACATTCTTGCTATGGGAAGATCCCTGGTTCGTTACCGTAATAATATAAGTTTCGTCCTCCCCAACCTCAACCGGGTCATGTACATCAACTACTTCCAGCAATATAGCAGCAATACCTAAGACATCAGTCGCTGCTGTTACCGATACGGCATCCGCACAGACTGCCTCGGCAGTGGCCCTGTTTAATACAGACCCAAGTCCGTTAGGACGCAAGGTAATACTTAGCTTTCTCGTATCTTTTGAATACAATGTACCCAGGTTCCAAACGACAGAGCCGTCAGACAGTACACCGCCGGAACTTGCGTTTAAAAATGTTGCATTTGCGGGTATTGTATCCTCCACTACCGTTGTTCCGGCATTACCATCTCCTACATTTTTCACTGCTATGTCGTATGTTATATCACGTCCGATGTATATCTTGCCAGGCCCTTTCTTTGTAATCTGCAATTCCGGTTTTTGCACAACAGTGGTTGTTTTGTTAGATTCAGCGCTTAATCCAGTGTCGGCAACTACCGTTGCAACGTTACGGTACTCTCCTGTTTTATCGGCGGTTACGTCCAATGTAACCGTCCTTGATTCACCTGGAGCAAGAGTACCAATTTTCAATACAACATTGGAAAGCCCATCGTGCGTTTTGAGACCTTCAGGCAAAGATTCTTTTATCTCGACATTTTTGGCATATCCGGTTCCTGAATTCTGCACAACAAACGTAAAAGGTATCACATCACAAATCAATACCGCCGGTGGCGCATTTTTGGTAAGCAGCAACTTTGGCTGTACTGCATTTGCAATGGAACAGAATGGAGGCAGATTATAGGTGACATCCGTACAGAAAGATATGGATCCCTCTTTCACCGGAATACCAAATACCCGAAATGATTTGTTTTCATCCGGAGACAATTCTCCCATGTTCCATTGTATAACATTTTCCTTTGTTATATCAGCTTTTGGAGTGGCGTTTTTCATTTCAAAATTATTTGAAAGCGTTTCGATTACCTTTACATCCATCAGCTTCTGGCCTGAAACATTGGTTATCGTGATAACATAGTCGAATAATTGCCCTACCTGAGGTTCCGAAGGAAGGTTTTTATCGATAAGAACAAGCCCATGCTGTTTATCCGACATATGAAGTCTTTTATATTCGGCTGCGGCTTCCGATTTTGTTTCTTTTTTTACGGAAGATTTTTTTTCCGATGCTGCCTGGGTTTCATCGTATCCTCGCGCGGAAACAACTTCCTTCTCATTCGAAAAATACCTGTTTGTATAACTACACCCGTATAAAAATGGTAAAGTTGCGAAAAGAATATAAAGCAAAAATACGGCTCTTTTAAATTTATTCATATATAGTATCTCCATTAAATGCATGCTATTTAAACAATTTTATAGAAAGCAAAAAAGCCAGCAAAAAGAGCTGGCTTTTTTGCTTCTATTTATGAGTACCCATAAATATCATACTAACCACATTAACCGACCAATAAATAACTCCCGGCTTTTATAAGAAATTATTCATAGAAATGGGTGGCCTCGGTTTCTTCTACCGGCCTTGTCAAACGATCATCGGTCATATTAACTTTAAACCTCGCGTCGCCGTCGCTCAAGGCCTTTACTTCAACCTTCCATGTTGCCGTTGCTTTTGGAGCCAGGCTTGGCAATGGACTAAATGTTACAGTCCTGCCTTCACCATCGATTGTCCCGCTAGTTGCACCGCCGGAGGATATATATTCCATACTATCTTCCAGTGTACAGGTTATCCTGATATTTCTGCTGTGGTCAGTTCCCTGGTTGGTAACGGTAATAATGTATATCTCATCATGTCCCACCTCAATTGGATCATGTACGTCAACAACCTCAAGCAATATAGCGGAAATACCAGCAACATCTGTAGTTACGGTTGCAAATACCGCTTCTGCACATACCGCCTCGGCAGTAGCCTTGTTCTCAACGGTACCAATACCATTTGGCTGTACGGTAATACTTAATTTTTTTGAATCGTTTGGCTGTAAAGTACCCAGATTCCATTTTACACCACCTGCCGACATTGCTCCGCCATTGGTCGCATTCAAAAATGTAGCATTCGCAAGGATGGTATCTGTTACTACTGTTGCCGATGCCGGACCATTTCCTATGTTACTTACCGATATATCATAGGTAATGTTACGTCCAAGATAGATGTTGTCAGGTCCTGTGTTTACAATCTCCAACTTGGGCTGTAATACAACCGTGCTTGTTTTGTTTGACTCAATGCTTAATCCGCCATCCGCAACTGCTGTTGCAATGTTATGATATTCACCAATTCTTTCTGCTGTAACATTTAGTGTCGCCGTTCTCGACTCTCCAGGCGCAAGGGTGCCGATCTTCATGATCACACTGGCATGTCCGTCCTGGGTAGTTAATCCGTCAGGCAATGATTCTTTTATCTGAACATCCCTGGCCATTCCCGTTCCGCTGTTCTGTACTACAAAAGTCAATGGTATGGTATCGCAAAGCAATACAGATTCCGGAGCCTTTTTGGAAAGCAACAACTTTGGCTGCAATATTTCCGGTTCGAGGCAAATATCCGGCAATTGGTATTCAAGGTCGGTACAAAACGGCATCTTACCCTCTTTGGTAGGGGTACCTGCTAACCGGATAATTTTAGTTTCATGAGGCTGCAGTGTGCCTAGTTCCCATACAGCAATACCTTCTTTCATGCTGTCGTTTATACTTTTTAACATATCAGGGTCTGACCCTGTTATGTTAAAATTGCCTGGCAGGCTATGAATAACCTCTACATCATCAATCTTGCTGTCAATAAGGTTTGTTACTTTTATAACATATTCATAAGGAACGCCCACTGCGCCTGTCCTGGGTGCTATTTTTTCCATATAAATAACGCTGCAACAGTCCTTATTGCCTGTTGGGTATGCCATAGAGGTTATTAACATGTCAGATTTAGGCTCAGGTTTGGGTTTGGGTTTTTCTTTTTCGCTATGTATCGTTTCATAATGCCTGGGACCTGGTTCATCGTTAATATGACCGTGGTAATGTTTTCCTTTTTCGTCAGGATCGTGTTTAATACCACTTCCCCATGAATTGCTTCCAATAACAGCCCACAATATAAAAAGCGGTACAACCAAGAACATCTTTCTTAAATGGTTAATTTTCAAAGTGATGCCTCCTTTCAATAAAGGTAAAATCGTCTGGACTAAAATACTTAACCCCCCACAAAATCAGAACCGGTTTTAATGCCCCTTCCAGCATGGTAAAAAATTATTTTTTTGATTTAATCTAAACAAATGATTTCTATATTTCTCCGCAAACGTAACTATTCAGCGTAAAACAATATATGCTTCCTTCCCAAGCAGATACTTCACTATGTTCAGCACAAGGTTTGGAAACAGGTTCGCTTTACACTCCGGTAGTTTGGCAAATTACTTAGTTTTCTCAATTTATACTGTGCAGCAGAGGCTTTTTCTCTATATTCAAATATAAACAGTTTTTTTTTCCTGTCAATACCTGAAAATGGGGGTATTCAAAACATATCCATACTGCTTTTTACTCGCAGGACATTCCAAATGAATGGTTCTCGTTTTTTAAAAATCAATTGCAGGGGGTTACATATTTATTTATATTTTCAGCAATAGTATTCCACGTCCATTTTCGTTTTTCATCATCGGCTTCCAGTAGCGTGATGCGGAATCCCTTCCTTGTGCAGCAAAAGCCTGTTAATGGCACAACACATATCCCCGTTGCCCCGAGAAGATAATAAACAAACCTTTTATCTACCTCCACACCACTTACCTTATCCAGGATGTATTTTTTAACAGCAATGTTTTCGATCGGCAGGGTTTGTTGGGCATTTAAAACACCATCCTTAAATACGATGGACATATAGAATGCCCCCTGGGGTTTTACCACTCGTATGCCATCTACCTTTGAAAAGATTTCGCATGCCTCATACGCACGGTATTCATACTTCTCCCTACGCATTTTCAGATGTGCCGGATAATTGGGATTACCCATTATCAGCGGAATAGCATATTGGGGCAGGCTGGTGGAACATACTTCAAGCATTTTTGCGTTAATTAAACTTTTGATATAGTTCTTGAATTCCGGATTTGATTCCTGGTTGAATACCTCAATCCATCCGCACCTGGAACCAGGCCATGGAAATTCTTTGGAAATGCCGCGCATTGCCATGCCGGGCACTCCGCCGATTATTTCGCTGAGATTTGCCGTTTCCGCGCCGTTATAAACGATATTTGCATATATTTCGTCACAGATGAGAAACAACTCATACCTTTTTGCGATTTCAACTATCTTTTCAAGGAAGGAGCGCGGGTATACCGATCCTGTAGGATTGTCGGGATTGATGATAAGCATGCCGGCAATGGAATCGTTATACTTTATTTTATTTTCAATATCATTAAGATCCGGCAGCCAATTGTTTTCAGGGTCAAGATCATACGTAAGGTGATCATACCCGGAGTGGGCTGCCTCTGCTGATGAGTGTGTGGAATATGCAGGCGAAGGTCCAATTACACGTGCTTCCCTCTTCAAAAGACTGAAGATGGTGGAAACGGCATCGCCTAATCCGTTGAAAAAGATAATATCGTCCGGCGAAATTTGATACCCGCCGCGTTTGTTTACCAGATCGGCAAGGAATTTTCTCGTTTCCGGAACGCCCTGTGTTGCTACGTATCCATATGTCTTATCTTCTGATACCAATTGAATAACAATGTCTTTTATCCATTGAGGGATTTTCTCTCCTTTTTGAACAGGATCCCCTATGTTCTCCCAGGTTATTTCAACGCCTAATTTTTTTAATTCATTTGCTACCGCTACGATAGCTCTAATTTCATATGTAAGATGTCTCCAACCTTCATGTTCAATGCCTCTGCGCATAATCCCGCGTACCCTTCAAAAAAAGAATGATTTTACTAATTAAACAAAATATATGATTACGTATTTCCTGATAAAGTATTTTACAGGAAATAGTTACCATGTGAAAAAAGGATTTAAAAAACAAAAAAATGATTCTACAAATGTATTCTTGTACATGCAAGAAATATGTTTATGAAGAGTGTTCGACAAACGGGTATTTTAAATGGTAAACTAGGTCTTTTACTAAGACCATAAAAGAGTAGAGCTTATTTTGAAAGCATAGATTCTTTGACTACATTATATATCTTGCAGACACCTTTTTAAGATGAATGGGAGGGTGCAGTCAATAATGAAAAGATGTGTACTGGGAATTGATGGCGGGGGTACAAAAACCACGTGCCTCCTTTCTGATGATACAGGAAAGATAATCGGGCAGGGAAGGGGAGGCCCTGCGAATCCCAATCTGGTTAATACTGACGATATAAGAGCCGCAATGCAGGAGTCCATTTCCGGTGCCATCCACTCTTCGTCCGTTCCCGAATTCAGGATAGAGGCCTTGTGTGCAGGCATAGCCGGGGGTGGAGAGGAAGAGACAAGGCATACAATGAGAAAGGTAATTTGTCAGGTAACAGACCGTTATGGTGCGGATTCACGGTATAAACATTTATTTGCCGGAGATATGCAGATTGAGGTGTATACGGATGCAATTATTTCTCTTGTTGCCGGGGCTGGCAAACGGCATGGAGTTGTTGTAATTTCCGGCACTGGTTCCATCGTGTATGGAGAACGTTTTGACGGGAAAACGGCAAGGGCAGGGGGTTGGGGCAATTTTCTGGATAATGAAGGGAGCGGTTACGAAATAGGGAAGATGGCTCTGCGGGCAATCATGAGGGCATACGACGGAAGGGATCGCCAAACCCATCTTGCGGAATATATCCTTAAGGAATTACACTTTAGCACGCCAGCGGAAATGGCAGCGCATATTTTGAAAAAACCTCCGGAATACGCCGGTGTTGCCGGTATTGCAAAACTGGCACATAAGGCGGCAAAATCGGGCGATACCGTTGCACTGCATATTTTAACAAATGCGGCCGTTGAACTATGCCACGGAGTACTGGCGGTGGCAAAAGCACTTTCTTTTACGAAAGAAAATTTTCCACTGGTACTAGCGGGTGGTGTATTGCGCAATAGCGATTTTGTAGAAAAGCCCCTTGTGCATAAAGTAAGGCAGTCTGCGCCTGGGGCAATGCCGGTATTGCTTGCGGAAGAACAGGCAAAAGGCGCGGTAATCCTGGCATTGAAGCTTGCCGGCATGGAAAAATCACAGGGGAATGGTACCGGCGGGAATAGTGAAAGGAACGGCGGTGGCGGCATTTAAATTGTATCGGCCAAGGGTACGGGAAAGCAAGACACAGAATACGGTGATATTGTGGGGGAAATCGCTGTTGAATGCCTTCTTGTTCATTGCAGTATTCATGGTTGTTTTGCCATGTGCGGCGCAGCGTATAATTACGGTAAAGGCGCCGATTCCTCCGGCAATTGGCATGTGGGGCGGAGGGCTTCTTGTATGTGCCGGTATGGTTATGTGGATACACTGTCTTTGGGTTTTCAGCCATAAAGGCAGGGGGACTCCTCTCATGTTGGATGCGCCGAAAAATCTTGTTACCGATGGGTTTTTCCGTATTATGCGCAATCCGATTATGTTGGCGGAACTCATGATAATCTGGGGAGAAGTTCTCTTCTTTGCTAATCTGGGTATACTTATTTATGCGATTGTGATTAGTATAATAGCGCATATATTGGTTGTTTATTTTGAAGAGCCTGAGCTGAAAGGACGTTTTGGCAAGCAATACGAAGAGTATTGCCGGCAGGTTCCAAGATGGCTTCCCGGAATTAAAAGTAAACAAAGAAGAGAATAATGCGATGATGGGTTGTTGATGTGTCGATACTGAACAGTCAAAGAATTCCTGTTGCAACACAACGGTCAAGTGAGTTAAACTAAAAAAACGCTACATTTTAGCTGTACAGTAGAAGGCAATCGTGCGGGAATTACACGTTTATATCAATTCATTTTCCCTGTTAATTCGTGACGTAAAAGATTTACAGCATGTCTGAATGTCCTTTAATATGACAAAGAGAAAAGATCACTGGGAACGGGTGTATTCGGATAAATCGCCTTTTGAGGTTAGTTGGTATCAAAATGAACCATCCGTTTCCTTGCGCTTGATTGAAAATTGCCAGTTGGAAAAAAATGAACCCGTTATCGACGTGGGAGGCGGTGCGTCTGTATTGGTAGACCGTCTTTTAGAGAAAGGATACACGCGGCTGGCGGCGCTGGATATCTCATCAAAAGCACTTGATTTCGCCAGGAACAGATTAGGGAATAAAGCGCAATATGTCGAATGGTTTGAAACCGACATAACAGAGTTTTCTTCTTGCCGGCAATTTTCGCTGTGGCACGACCGGGCTGTTTTTCATTTTCTGACAGATCCGGGAGACCGGGAAAAATATGTTGAGATTTTAGGAAAAACGTTGAGGCCTGGTGGATATTGTATTATTGCCGCTTTTGCGGTTGGCGGCCCAATGAAGTGCAGCGGCCTGAACGTTGTCCAATACAACGCGGAGAAAATTTCAGATGCATTCGGCGGTCAATTCGAACTTATCGGGGAAACGGGAGAAACACATATTACCCCTGCCAAAAAAGAACAACTGTTTTCCTATTTCAGCCTGTTGCGAAAGTGAAACACATGGGGAGCGGGATATGGTGCATCAATCACCCCTGATTTTAAGACCTCTCTACAGTATTAACCAGGCAAACCCATAGCATTACTATAAATTTTACCTTTTATTTTCGGGATATCGTTTTTTTGATTACGTATCCTTTTTGTTTATCCTTGTATTTTTTCGGAGTTACGCATTGTGTTTGTAGATGAAGCCGTTATTTATGTAAAAGGCGGGGATGGGGGAAACGGCTGCGTCAGTTTCCGCAGGGAAAAATATGTTCCACATGGCGGCCCAAACGGAGGCGATGGCGGGAAAGGGGGTGATATTATCTTGTTGGCAAGCGAAAAGATAGAAACCCTTTTAGACATTACCTCCAGAGTCAAACACATTGCAGATAATGGCATCCACGGAAAAGGATCGAACAAAAACGGCAAGGACGGAAAAGATATCGTCCTCTTATTGCCGCGAGGCACCTTAATAAAAGACAAAGAGAGCGACCGTATCCTGAAGGACATGAGCACTGCCGGAGAAAGCATAGTCATCGCCAGAGGCGGAAAGGGCGGTAGGGGGAACAAGCATTTTGCCACCGCAACGAACCGCGTCCCCCGTGAGGCAGAAGATGGGCAGCCCGGCGAGGCACGATGGCTGATTTTAGAGCTAAAACTTTTTGCGGACGCCGGTCTTATTGGTATGCCAAACGCGGGAAAATCTACATTGCTCTCCCGTATTTCCAAGGCAAGGCCCAAAATAGCAGATTATCCCTTTACCACATTACAGCCACAACTGGGTGTTGTAGAAATAGAAAACTTCCGGCGCTTTATCGTCGCAGATATCCCCGGCCTCATAGAAGGCGCACATAAAGGCATAGGGCTTGGAGACGAATTTTTACGGCATATTGAAAGAACAAAGGTGCTGGTACACATGCTGGACGCCTCTGTTTTCCCGGAAAAAGACCCGTTAGAGGCATACCGTATCATCCGTAATGAATTAAAACAGTACAATCCAAAACTCACGGAAAAAACCGAAATTGTTGTTGCGAATAAAATGGACCTCCTTGACGAAGAAACTGGCGCTGCATGCATTAAAAAGCTTGAAGAAAATATTTCCCACCCTGTCTGCCCCGTCTCAACAATAACTGGAAAAAATTTGAGTAGCCTGATTTATTTGTTGTCCAAAACATTACAAAAAGACACTGCTTAATCGGGAGCGGCGCCATGTGGCTGGCAATTGATATTGGCAATACGAACATCCACGCCGGAGTTTTTGAGGGGGATGTTTTACGCTCATCCTTTTCCCTCAGCAGCAGCGAGCCGCATATGCTGCATGATAGCCTCGCAAAAGCAATATCCACTTGTTCTCTCAAAAACAGTGTTTCTGCCGTGATTATTTCCTCCGTAAACCCAAAACCAGAAGAGGTTCTCTTCGAATGCATAAAAACCCGGTTACATGTGTCACCCCAAAAAATCGGAAAAGATATTCCCGTTCCTTTGTCTGTTTTTGCAGAGTACCCGGAAAAAATTGGCGCCGACAGATTGCTGAATGCGGTTGCCGCATATGAACGATTCCATGATTCGGCAATAATAATTGACGCCGGCACTGCAATTACCGTTGATGTTATAAATAATCACGGCGCCTTTCTCGGCGGTATTATTGCTCCCGGCATGGCTATTTCTTCAAAGGCATTACACCATGCTACTGCTCTGCTGCCAGAAGTATCCATCACGAAAAAACCTGATACTATTTTAGGCAGAAACACCGTCGAAGCGATACGGTCAGGAATTTACTGGGGCGCAATCGGAATGGTAAAACAATACATTGAACTCATTTGCAAGGAACTCCGCGATACACCGGCGATCATTGCAACAGGGGGAAGCGCACCTATACTGGCGCGGGAGATACCGTCAATCGCTTCCATAACACCGCACCTTACGCTGGAAGGTATTCAATGTGCGTACAAGGCCTGGCGGGAGAGGGAATAAGGAGCAGGAACGGGCCACTCATGCGGTACGGATAAATTTTTATGGTAACCAATCCTGCCTTCATAGCTTGAAAATAAAAAAAACAACCCTGACAGGGTTCCGAACCCTGTCAGGGTTAATCAAGCAAGATGCTTCTAATACAATATCTGTCAACCGACAGATATTCGCAAATATTTACAAAAAATCGGGAATGCACCCTAAAAAACTACTTTGATACTACTTTTCCTGTTCTTGAAACTATGCCTTTTTTGAGATTTTTTTTAACAGGTTTTTATACCGAAGGTCTTTTCTGAGAACCGCAAGGTCTTTGTCGTTTTTAATATAGTAAATATCGTTGTAGCCCAAATCTATTGCCTTTTCCAGTGCAATAAACGCTTCTTCTGTATTTTTAAGCAACGCATAACTGCATGCCAGATTGTAATGCACAAACGGGTCATCTTTTCGCAGGCGGCACAGTTTCAGGTCAATCAGAAGACCCTTTTCGTACCTGCCCGTTTCAGTGTAAGCATTGCCTAAATACATAAGACACTCAACATAATCCGGTACCTTTTCAATGATCCCTTCGAAAAACCAGACAATAAACTCTTCCCCCTCCCTCTGAAATTCAGGAGCACGGAGGGTGAAGTTATATTTGGGCAGTTTTATTGGTGAAAGCGCCCTTTTTTTTGATTCTGTTTTCATTTGAACAATCCACCCTGTATTATGTGTACTCTGTTAAAGAAACATTGCGTCAATCCCTATGCAACCGTTTCGTTTTCTAAAACACCAACTACCTTTGTACGGTATGTATTAATGTGGCAAATTACGCAATTAACCGTACCCCTTTCTTTTATTTTGCCAATTTTATTGTTGCCACATTTGTTCCAATATTTTAAAACATATCCTTATCTTGTCCAAGTACAAAATTATCCGTTTTCTTTCTCAAAGGAAAATACATGACCATCGATAAACAATTGCTTAAAAATGCTCTTTCCGGCAAAAAAGATGTTGCGCTCAAAAAAATAACGGAACTCGTGGCATACAAAATATATGAGAGCCAGGAAAATCTTGGGGAAAAAGCGAACTACATTGCCGCGATTGATGCTATCGTCCAATACATATCAGAAAATTTTCCCGACATTCCTTCCTTCCGGGAAAGGCTGTCACATCTTAGCAAAGGAATATTGTCTGTTCATCAGTTCGCAGATATAATTTATGAATATTACAGGGAGAATCATTTCCTTGACTTTGAGGTGGTAAAAAATCTTATCTCTACGGCAAAAGACACCGACTTAAAAAAAATTACCGATATTGTGGCGTTTAAAATCTATCAGAGCCCCGAAGATAAGGGGCCTGAACTAAACTTTCTTTCCGCAGAAACATTTGTGGCGCATTATGTGTCAGAAAATTTTAAAAATATACCCGCCTTTAAAGAATATCTTACTACCCTTGGAAAAGGAGCTGCCACTTTAGAGACGTTTGCACAAATAGTGTACTATTATTATTATCGAAATGAAAACGAGCAGTCTTGCGCAAATGAATGAAACCATACTGATCGTAGATGATGAACGGGATATTGTAAACCTTATTATGTACCATCTGGAAAAGGATGGTTACAAAACGATTACCGCCTTGGATGGCGAGGCAGCGCTTGAGTTGTCGAAATCGGAACGGCCGGCGCTTATCATCCTGGATATTATGCTTCCCGGAATGAACGGTCTGGAAGTATGCAAGCGTTTAAAGTCAGATGAAGCATTGTCCGATGCTGCCATAATCATGTTGACCGCCAGGGGAGAAGAAGACGATATAACACGCGGCCTCAAACTCGGAGCAGACGATTATGTTACAAAGCCATTCAGCCCGAAGGAACTCGTAGCGCGGGTACATTCCGTACTAAGACGCACAAAGAATGCTTCCTTTAAAAAGGAATTGTTAGAAATAGGCGATCTGAAAATTAACATGGACAACTATGAAGTAAAAATCGGACACGATGTCATCCCCCTGACACTTACCGAATTCAAACTATTGTGTCAATTGGCAGGCAAACCGGGCCGCGTATTTACCAGGGACCAATTGATTGATGCAATCGCCGGAGTGGAAACAATTATTATTGACAGGACGATTGATGTTCATATAGCGTCCCTGCGAAAAAAACTGAAGTCGTTTAAAAACCACATCATAACGATACGAGGCATTGGATACAAATTCATGGAATGGCAAGCATGTTGAAACACAAGCCGGTTTTTAAAGCATGTTTCCTCCTTTTTTTACTGTTATCCGTTTGTTTCTTCTCCGCCTTTTATTACGTTCACAGAACACTGAAATCGCATCATGTAACCCTTCTCGACGAAAATATTCTTTCAAAATCATCTGCAGTATATAATTCTTTGAAAAACGTGCTGCAGGGAAACGACAGGGGAAAGATTGTTTCTGCCTGTGAAGATATCGGTAATTTACTCAAGGTCGGCATTGTTATCACGGATGCTGCCGGAAGTGTTGCCTATACTTCCTTAAATAAAAATATACCGGAAACATTCACGGAGGATAACGTTCTCGCACGCCTGCTTAGCGGCGGGGAAAACACTATATTTCACGATAAATTACACCGGGTATCACGCATATCTTTACCTATTGCTATTCCTGATGTGGATATAAAACTCCTTGTCGTTATTTCCCCTTTTGAACACGCTCACGCCGCGATCTCCGCTGTTTCAAAAAAAATTACCGTGTGCCTTTTAATTCTTTTTGCTGTTAGTGCTGCCATAGGATTCATCATTATCGAACGAATCCTTTCCCCGGTAGCAGAAATTACCGGAATTGCCAGGAATTTTCTCCGGGGCGATTTTACGATGCGGGCGGATATTTCTTCCCGGAATGGTACGAAGGAGCTTGCCAAAGCAGTTAATACGATGGGAAACCGTTTGCAGGCGCAACAACAAATAATTTCCGATAGTGAAAAAAGGTTGACGGCTATCATAAATAATATGAACGACGCCATCATGGTGGTGGATTTACAGGAAAGGATTCTGCTTATAAACAATACGGCAATGACATTTTTTGGCATAGCAGAGATAACGCCTGGCAGGGATTATTTGTGGGAAAGGATAAGAAACGAAACGCTGCAAATACTGGTAAAACAGACAATGAAAACCAATACCGGATTTACGACAGAAATAGAATACGCTTCCCCAAAGAAAAAGCTGCTTCAGACGCAGTTTTCCCTGCTTCAAAAAGACAATAATACCATAGGAATTCTCATTGTATTCCACGACATTACTGATTTAAGAAAATTGGAAAACACCAGGAAGGAGTTTGTCGCCAATGTTTCCCACGAATTAAGGACACCTCTTACCTCAATCAGGGGATATGTGGAAACGCTGTTGGAAAACTATGCCGCTGGGGGCGGGCATACGTATAACAGTTTGAAAGTTATTATGAAACATACACAAAGACTTGATAATTTGATTAAAGATATTTTGGAACTCTCAAAGCTGGAAACGAACGAATTGAAAATGGAGCTTCATGAATTAAACATATATGAGTGTATTGAGGATATATTGCCCACCTACAAGGAACACTGCGAGGAAAAGAAACAATCGTTTCGCCTGCACATCTCACAAAACCTCCCCACTGTAGAATCAAATGAATACCTTTTAAGGCAGCTACTGACAAACCTTCTTGACAATGCAATAAAATATACGCACGAGAGCGGGGACATCAGGCTTTCAATCTCTCCGGCGGAGGAAACAATACAAATTGAAGTTTCAGATACGGGTATCGGAATACCACACGAGCATATTCCCCGTATTTTTGAGAGGTTTTACCGGATAGACCCGGCACGTTCAAGGGAAATGGGCGGAACAGGGTTAGGTCTTTCTATCGTCAAACATATAGTAAACCTTCATAATGGCGCCATTAAACTGAAAAGTACGGTCGGCAAGGGGAGTACCTTTACGGTCATATTGCCGCAAAAACAAGAAAAACCGTCAGCCGCTTTTGATGGCAAATAACGTTGGCAAGGGGAGGTGGTTTTCTTAGCCAAAAACCTTCCATACAAAAATAACGATCATTGTCGTTCCAATAATCCCTTTCATCAGAGTTCCGCCAACAAAACCGATAAAATTACCCAGGCCTGATTTCATAGCGCCTGCGTAATTTTTCCCGCCAATTATTTCAAAAATAATGGTGCCGATAACAGGCCCTACAATTAATCCAATTGCCCCTGCCCAGAAAAACCCTGCAACGCTGCCCATGATCGACCCTGCAATCCCCCATTTCGTAGCGCCGAATCTCCTGGCGCCGTACACATTGCCTATGTTTTCGATAACTATGGAAAATACCGTTAACAGAGCAAATAGCAACAACAGTTTCCACGTTATTTCGCTGAAACCCGTGAAGACGGCATAAAAAAAAGCCCCGAACCAAATTAACGGGATACTGGGGAGTATTGGAAGCACAATACCCAGCATGCCCGCAATCATGATAACCATTGATACGGCAAATAGTATTATTTCCCAAATATTCATTTTGCAAAACTGTTTAATAGTAACATTGATATACGGTCAAAACGTATGACCGACATAGTATTTTACCTGGAATATCTGAAAAAATCTGGAATTTTATCTATCGTTAATTTATTGTTATTACAGATTTCACAGAATACTCATGCCCATACACCTTTTTTCATTCATTAATTACCTTGAACTCTGTAAATAAAACACTTTTAACTGTTATAATAGCGATAATTACGTTTTTGATTGCTATGGGGTTGCTTTCCTTTAAAATCCTTGGGTCTGGGCTTCGAAAACAGGTTCAGAACCACCTCTTTTCCGTTCGGGAAATTAAAAAAACACAGATACAGAGCTTTTTCCGTGAACGGTACGGTGACATTAATATCCTCTCCAAAAATCCGCTCATTATGCAGAGTTTACCGGTTTTTGCCGCCGCGTTTAAGGAAGGCGGTTTTGGTGATCCCCGTTATAAACAAGCAGAAAGGGATTATGGATACCTTTTTATGCATTTTTTGACGCAGCATGGCCTCCAAAACATATACCTCGTGGATGCAGAGGGATTTGTTGTCTATGGAGTAAAAGGCGAATCGTTTCGTGGAGAAAATTTAAAAAGCAGTCATTTTGTTTCAACGACACTCAATGAAGTCTTCACTGAAGGGTTAACACGCCTTCATTTTTCAGATATAACCTTTAACGAGAAAACGAGAGACTTCATGTGCATTGGCGCCTGCCCTGTTTTTGATAATGCCACTACATTTTTAGGGGTAATTATTGTTGAAATACCCTATTCGAAACTTGACGCTATTGTGTCACAATCGGAAGGATTAGGAAAAACAGGAGAGATTTATATTATTGGCGAAGACAAATTAATGAGAACAAAGTCAAGATTTCTCAGGGAAAATACTATTTTAAAAATGAAAATAGACACAAAATCTTCGCGGGATGTCATTCTTGGCAATACCTATATACAACGAGTGAAGGATTATCGCAACCTTCCCGTGATCAGCGCATATACACCCCTTGACGGTTTAAGGGATGTGAAATGGTTTCTCCTTGTGGAAATGGATGAAAAAGAAGTATTGCATCCCTTTGTTGTGCTGGAAGCGTACCTTGTAGTTGTTGCAACTGTTATCTTCACTATTTCTATTGTATTTCACCGGTTTATCAGAAAAAAAGCCCTGTTATAAATATCCTTCCGTCGTCCTCTTCAAATTTCAATTAATCCCTGGAAAACATGCCTGCCGGCAACGATTTTCACCCTATTTGTTTTCAGGTGACTCAGAGAAGAAAATTACCGTGACACAAAAAGTGCCACGGTAATTTTTGGCAATCACATTTATCCTATTTTTGCGGATTTCTTTCATAAGGCAACACCATTTCGACATCTTCGATGCTGACAATTGTATCGGGGTGCTTTGGTAATATTTCCTCACGTAAATACTCAAAAAGCTCATCGGCTTTTTCATTTTGCAGCAGTGCTTCAATACGCACTAAAGAATATGCTGCATTTGGTGTGTCCGTCAGCTTTTTGACCGGTTCTATGCTTGCAAACCTGGCAATATCAAGGTTCATAAAGCCTTTCCTTACCAACGCCTGGGCTCCCGTTTCAGCAACAATGCTTACATGTTTTCTTACGATCAATTCCCTGTTATGTTTCATGGCAGAAAGTTTATGTCCCGACAGCTTTTGATGTGCCTCTAAACCAACTACTTCCAGGGTAAGATTTTTACGCTCGAATTCATGCTCGAACTCGTTTAGCTTTCCCATAACACTATGATCAATAAGCTTTGTTTTTGACATGTTCAATATTACATTTTTACCTTCTTTAAGGAAGTATTCTACCTGTTTTCTGAACGGAATCCAGTTGCTGAAAACAGCCGAATCGCTTGCGAAAATTACTACCGTCTTATCGTCCTTTATCTTAACATCCAGATACGGCCTGAATAATGACCGAAGGGGTACGCCGTTTATGATATGTACGAAAAATTTTGCTCCTATGCCTATGGCGATTCCGATGACCAGGTCCGTTGCCAATACTGCTACTAATGTAGTGACAAATATGACCAACTGCTCCACGCCAATTTTGTAAGTATGAACAAATTCCTTTGGCGCGGTTAACTGAAACCCTGTGTATACAAGCATTGCGGCTAGCGCCGCCAGGGGTATTTTGCAAAGTAAAAAAGGCACAAGCGCGACAAAAAGCAGCAACAATAGACCGTGGTACATGTTTGCAAAACGTGTGCGCGCACCATTGTCTATATTTGCCTTACTACGCACAATTTCAGATATCATAGGCAGTCCGCCGATAAATGCACACAGTGTGTTTCCTATTCCAACAGCAAACAAATCCCTGTCAAGGTTTGTTTTCCTTTTCCATGGATCAAGAATATCTATCGCCTTTGCGCTAAGAAGGGATTCGATGCTTCCTATCAGTGCAAACATTATTACCCATTTCCATCCTGCAATGTATTTTAATGAAGAAAAATCCGGGAAGGCGATTGCCTTGAACATATTGCCTGGAATATTTACCATGAATTCTTTTCCGAGGTTATATTCATATCCTTCAAAGACATAAATGCCTTCATTTGGCACTCCAAGAGATAAACAAAGCGGTATTGCAAAAAATAGCACAAACATTGGAGGAGGAATCTTTTGCAGTATTTTATACTTATGCTTTATCTTTGGGATACCAAACATGATAATTAAACTGCCGATGCCTATTGCCGCAATGTAAGGATTCATATCAATGATAACCCTGGGTATCTCTGCCATTAATTCAAAAGGTTCACCTGCCGCAGTACCGCCTAATACTATGGGAAATTGTTTGAGAATGACAATAATGCCAATAGCGGCTAACATGCCATGTACAGCACATAAGGGGAAAAAATCCCCAAGTGAGCCTACCCGGAGAAGACCAAATATAATCTGTAAGCAGCCGGCGGCGACACCTACCCCCAGCGCCATTCTGTAGGCTTGAATATCTGCGGCGATGTCTCTTCCCCCGGTATACCCGAAATCGGTAACTGCACCAATTGCAATAACAATTAACCCCGCGGCCGGCCCTTTTATTGTTAACTGTGAATTACTAATAAACGTTGTAACGACTGCGCCTACAACCGCAGTGAATATGCCTGCTATTGCCGGATAACCACAGGCAAGAGAAATCCCCAGACACAACGGAAGTGCAATTAAAAAAACCAGAAATCCCGCATTAAAGTCTTTTTTAAAATTTTGTCCCATTCCGGAAAAGCCGGCATTCGGAACGGGCTCTTGAGCACCGTTTAATTTCGACACACTCATTTACCTCCTTAATTGTAAATCTTAAGAATATTTTTATACGATAGTACCTTCTTGTCACACCACTTCTTTTAAAAAGAAGTAGTCACAAGTCAAGCAAATTGCGCTCCCAAAACAATACACCTTTTATACACATGAATATGTCATATATACTTAATCATACTCAGGATATTTACAAAATGTGCTTTTTATGCTGTGCGGCAGGGGCAAATTATGTTTGTCTTAGTTGAACTTGCACAGTGTTGTCCATGGACGTCTATGCTAAAATTTTGATATACAGCACAAGCCTATAGTGCAAGGAGTCTCACGCAGGCATTTTGCTAAAGCATTCTGCTGAATGATATAACCACTATTCAATGCATAGCTTATGTGACAAATTATACTATTGCAGGGATCTGATTTTAAGCTCTTAACAGGTATGGGTTATTTATAATATCTACCTTGCGCTATGTTTTATTTCGGACGAGAAACAAGCATTTCATTTTGCAAGGATACTTTGTTTGTGCATTTATGGTTTTAGAGACGTATAAAATGATCAACTTTTTTCGCGAGAAGCGGGGCTTGTCGGCAGGGGTAGGCATGTGTGGTTTTTCGAAAAAGGCTGCAATGCCAACCTTCTCTGTCTCTTTTCTTCCTGTTTTATGCTTATTTGGATCCGGCTTATCCTTGTTAAGGATGATTTGGTTGAAAGAATGAGGCGATAAATGGCTGAGTAACGCAAAAAAGCCAGCTACCGAAATAAGCAAAACAAATAAGCGTAATCCAAAAGATTTTCAGAAAATTTGTGTAAAGAGGATTTTTTTTATATATTTCAAGCCAAATGGTGGCTAATGTGAGCAGTACAGGATTTATAAAAAGATCGTTTGTGCCGGGCGAGGTAGTAGCCCCGATATAATTAAAGAGAAGGCCTACCACTACGCTAATAAACAGAGAGAGATAGTAGGTGTTTTTCGCAATAATAATGCTGAAAATAGCCAGGGAATGTGAAAGTATGGATGCTATTGCGAATTCCAAACCGCGGTAAAACTCGTAAGATATTATAAAATAGGGCGTAAGAAACGCAAAGAGGATGGCATTTCTCTCTTCCCCATTTGTATTATAAAAAAAATATAATGAAGCCGGGGCGATAAATTTGAGAATGTCATTATCACTCCAGTATTCATTGTCGCCAAAATAAACACATGCAATGCCAATGCAAGCGGAAAGATAGAGGAGAAATTCTATTTTTTGCTTTCTTCGCAAAATCCATAATACAAGGAGAAAAACAAGTGCCGATTGCAATAGGGTAAGGCACTCTTTAAGCCAGAAAATATGTTCATAGATATAAATAAGATTTTCGAAGTTAGTTGTGATAAATTCCATAGGATTATTGCATTTTCAAATGATAAAAAACAAAAAAAGTGTTACATGGAAGCTTATTATACAAAAACGAAACAAGCCTGGAAATCTGTGGTTTCAACCTCTTTTTACCTTTGCTACTGAAACTTTGTCCCGCCGGATGTTTTCCACTTATATCATTTTTTCAAAGCCATGGGGAAATGAAAAAATTCTAAATGAAATTTTTTTAGGAACTAATCTTATAATTTAGGAGTGTTTAAAAGTTCATTTTCCCTTAAAATCATAAGTAATTATTTATATATATGTTGTAACGTTTCAGGCGGAAAATTTAGTTGAATTTAAAGTTTAAGTTTGTTAAACTCAATCCCTTAAATACCTTAAAAGAACGTCTTTTAAGTAATTGCATTTTAGTAAAACAGATGGAGATTCGGTAATATGGCAGATACGGTATCTGAGTTAGATATCAACAAACTCCTTGACGCTGAAACAATTTCAAGAGAGACTGTTGCTGAGATAAAACAAAAAGTTTTAGGCTTTTTAGAAAACAGGAAGATCTTTGATAAAAAAATAGAGTCATTAAGGGAAGGAATAAGGAAGGAAACTGATAACGCTAAACTGAAAGACAAAAAGCTGTTGCTGGGAATATGTTTGTGGATCATTGGAGAAACGAAAGAAGCTATGGGCTTATTGAATGAAGTAAAGACAAGGAAAATAGGCTCGTATTACCTGGGGAAATGTTATCAGGAATTGGGTGATTATAAAAATGCGTTAGAGTGTTTTGAACGGGCGAAAAAATCAGATGATGAAGAATTTGATATCTGCATGGATATTGCCGAGACAAAAAGAATGGCGGGCGACAGCAATGAGGCATTAAAGGTAATAAAGAATTTTTCACAGTCACACAACGACAACGCTGAACTGCATTATCAATGGGGACATTGCCTGGAGTCCTTGGGGATGTACGAAGAGGCCTTCGTGCATTACGACAAGGCGCTTCAGATCGAACCAAATCATACGAAATCTCTTTTTCAAATGGCATTTAATTACGATATCGCCGGGGAAGACGACCTTGCGATTGAATATTATGAACGATGCACCAACCTCCGTCCTGCCCATAAAAATGCATACATGAATTTAGGGATATTATACGAAGACAATGGAAAATATGATGACGCAATTTTTTGTTATGAAGCCGTTTTGGATGTAGAGCCTATGCACGAAAGGGCCTCATTTTGCCTGAAGAGTGCAAAGGCTTCTTCGGAAATGGTTTTTGATGAGGAGGCGTCGAAAAAACAGGGACATGAAGGTGACGTGTTAAATATTCCCATTTCCGACTTCGAACTTTCCGTTCGGAGCAGAAATTGCCTTGAAAAAATGAATATTCATACCTTAAGAGATCTGACAAGAATTTCAGAACCAGATTTGTTGACATTTAAAAATTTTGGGGAAACCTCTCTTAACGAAATAAAGGCAATATTGATACAAAAAGGATTACAATTGGGACAATCCTATGATGGGCACAATATCGAGAAATCCACTGGCAAAAAGACTGGTTCCCTGAAGAGGGCAAAAGGTTGATTTGGCAGTTTGCTTTGCCATGGTCGGTTTAGGCAGATTGCAATCTGAAGGTCAGCATTTTTTCGTGTTCCACAAGTAAGTTTTTCTTGGAAATCAACAAAATAGAAACCCCTTTCAGACAGATATAAATGTTGGCGGTATAAAGTGGCAGGAGGCGTGTTTGCGGAAAGGCCTCAAAGAAAATGGCAGGAATGGCGCTGGATGTTATATAGCAGTGTGTTGCGGAAGGTATTCTTATGTTAGATTACATCCGGGGGCAAGTGATTAGCAAATCTCCCACCAAGTTGGTCTTGGAAGTTGCAGGCGTTGGTTATTTATTACACATTCCAATCTCTACTTTTGAAAAAATTCCCAGCCGTGGCGAAGTTACAATTCATACTCAGTTGTTTTTGAGAGAAGATGGCATAAAACTGTTTGGATTTGCCTCAGATGAAGAAAGGGGCTTATTCCAGCTATTGCTATCGGTAAATGGTGTTGGGCCAACTATGGCAATTGCCATACTATCCGGCAGTACGGCAAACGATATTAAGTGTGCAATAGCCAGAGAAGACACAAAGGCATTAATGCGAATCAAAGGAGTGGGAAAAAAAACAGCGGAACGAATTGTGTTGGAACTAAAGGAAAGCGTTAAAGGGGCAAAAGCATCCATAGATATAGAAATGGATGGCAGACAAAGGGCATTTGCCGACGATGCAATTATGGCGTTAATTTCTTTAGGATATGGCAGGCCTGTGGCGGAAAACGCAGTAAAAGAGGCCGTAAAAAAATTGAATTCGGTGGACAATATAGAAGTTCTTGTGCGGGAAGCCTTGAAGTTTAAAACATAATAGAGTGCTGTAATGGTTCTTAATTTACTAAGTAAGGAATCGGGCATGTTAAATGAAGGGGTATTGTCTTCTTCCGCGGCAATTGAAGATAGTAATCTTGATCTTACGCTTAGGCCGAAAAGATTTAATGATTTCATAGGACAAGATCGTATAAAAGAAAACCTGCATATCTATATAAAAGCGGCAAAAAAAAGGGGTGAACCAATTGATCACGTCTTGTTTTCCGGCCCGCCTGGTTTGGGGAAAACGACGTTATCCCAAATCATTGCGAGTGAAACAAATACCGCTATAAGGACGACTTCCGGTCCCATATTGGATAAACCGGCAGACCTTGCGGGCATTTTAACCAATTTACAGCAAGGTGAAATTCTTTTCATTGATGAGATTCATCGATTAAATACTAATGTAGAAGAATATTTGTATTCTGCAATGGAAGATTTCTCCATCGATATAATTATTGACCAGGGGCAAAAAGCGAGGTCGGTAAAAATAAACCTGCAAAGGTTTACACTTATTGGAGCCACTACCCGTGAGGGGTTGCTTACTGCACCGTTACGGTCACGGTTTGGGGTACTTGAGAAACTGGAATTTTATCCATGGGAAGATCTGTATAAAATTGTGTGTAATTCTGCGCGTAAGCTTGCGATACCAATTGAGGTAAAGGGTGCAGAAGCAATAGCAAAGCGGTCGCGTGGCACCCCGAGGATTGCAAACAGGTTTTTAAGGAGAATTCGGGATGTGGCCCAGGTGTTAGGAGAAGACGGGAAGGATGTGATAGACGAGAAAATAGCACTCAGGGGGCTGGAGATGTTGGGCGTAGACGAAAATGGTTTATGCGAAATGGACCGCAAGATTTTGCAGACGGTAGTAAAAAGCGGAGGAGGCCCTATCGGATTAAAAACGATAGCAGTATCGGTAAATGAACAAGAAGATACTATAGAAGAAGTGTATGAATCCTTCCTTATCCAAAGAGGTTATTTGGAAAAAACGCCGCGGGGGAGAATTGCCACAAAACAAACATACGAGCATCTCGGTGTTCACAAACAAATGCCGGCGCAAAAAAAGATATTTCAATAGCAAAGGAATTTTCAAACAAATATGCAGCTATTATTACATATCTGTTGCGCATGTTGTTTATGTGCGCCACTCAATGAATTGAAAAAAGAAGGTTTTGCCGTTACCGGGTTTTTTTATAATCCGAATATACATCCATTGCTTGAGTTTCGCCGTAGAATAAAAGCATTGCGGGTTTTTCAGGAAAAAAATCCAGTAAAAATTATTTTTAACGAAGAATATGGATTAAGAGATTTTTTGAAAAATGTGAATTATGAGGGAGGCAACCGTTGCGCAGATTGCTATGCCATGAGGCTTGATTGTGCCGCATCGTATGCAAAAAAACATACGTATGACGCCTTCACCTCTACAATGTTATTCAGCAGGTACCAGGACCATGTACAATTAAAAGAAATTTCCGAAAGGCTATCAAAAGAAAAAGAGATACCTTTTTTGTATCGTGATTATCGTTATTTATCTGAGCATAGCAATGAAATTGCACGAAAAAACATGATTTACCGGCAGGGCTATTGTGGTTGTGTCTTCAGTGAATATGAAAGATACAAAGATACGACCCGGGAATTATATAAGGGAAATAGCCTTCAGTACAAGGAGAATGAAGATACTTCCGGGGGGTTGCCGGCAAAAAGCGGTGGCGAAATATGCCATTGTTCAAGATGACATGTTCCCCCTTACCGTGGTTTTTCAAAAACTAAATTGTTGCCATTTTTTTGGTATAAAATCATGCACAAAACATTCTATATAGCAATAATGTTCATTGTGCCGTTTCTTGTTGCAGTCACTCATCTGTCATGCAAGAGGGATATTACAAAAATAGAAGAAGGGGGGCGGGACTATGCTTCCCGTGATGAAAGTGCTCTCAACGTCAGGATACTCCTTCTGGATAGGGTTAAAAAAGCTGAATTGTCGGTTGATGGGCGATATCAGATTTTGGGGGGTTTGTCCAATGTGGTAGATGAAGGTGTGAAGTTGGATAAAGCGAATGTTTTTATCGAAAATGGCTGGATTAACCTAGGCGGCAAGAGGCATTACAATAGCGAGTTACGGATCAAAGATTTAGGGGGTAGCGGTATTGTATTGGATTCAATCCCCTATCGCGGCGAAATACGGATATTACCGCAAACAGACAAAGAATTTTCGGTTATCGAAGAAATTAATATTGAGAATTTTGTGGTAGGCGTACTTGGGTGCGAAATGCCGAATTCATGGGAAGAAGACGCTTTACGTTCCCAGGCAGTCGCCATAAGAACTTATGTGGAAAACAGAAGGAAGGCCAAAAAAAACGAACCGTTCCACCTGGATAAGTCTGAGCTTGCATACAGGGGCATGCTTGGAGAAACTGCGAAAAGCGTAAAAATTGTACAGGATACGGCGGGCATTGTTATGGCATATCATGGAGAGATATTTTCTGCCTATTTTCACAGCACCTGCGGCGGACATACCGAGGACGTCAATTTGGTATTTGGCAAAGAAAAGCTTCCTCCGCTGTCTGGGGTAAAATGCGGGTACTGCGAAAATTCCAAATATTACACATGGAGCGTTAATATTGAGAAATCCTCAATACTACAGAAATTACAAAAAGCGAAGGTTAACGTTTCAAATATCGTTTCTGTTAAAACGGTAAATCATGGCCCTGGGGAGCATGGTTCTGAGGTTGAAATTATTGCTGTAAAAGGGAAGGAACTTATGAATGCAAACAGATTCAGGCTGCTGGTAGGGCCAAATAATTTATATAGCACCGCATTTACCGCCAGGAATAATGGCAAGAATATTACCTTTTCCGGCAAAGGCTGGGGGCATGGCGTCGGGCTTTGCCAGTATGGCGTACAGGGCATGGCGAAAAAAGGGTTTAACTGGAGAGAGATTTTGGGACATTATTATCCAAAAAGTGAGTTAAGGCGAATATATTAATCACCCATTCTTTTGGGGGAAATAATTGTTTTTCAAGGTTTTGGCAACAGATAAACAAACAAAAGCAAGGCGTGGCGAATTACATTTGGCCGGTCAGATTATCCCTACCCCGGTTTTTATGCCGGTTGGAACGCAAGGTACGGTTAAAACGCTAACCCCGCTGCAGATCAAAGAAACAGGAGCGGAAATAATTTTATGTAACGCGTATCATTTATGTCTGCGGCCAGGCGCTGAAATTATTAAACAACTTGGCGGACTTCACCGGTTTATGGGATGGAAGGGCGCTATTATAACGGATAGCGGAGGATTCCAGGTTTTTTCGCTAAGCAAATTGACAAAAATATCAAGCAATGGCGTGGAATTTCAATCTCCTATCGATGGTTCAAAATTGTTCCTTACCCCTGAGAAGGTGATAAAAATACAGAATGACATCGGGGCAAATATTATTATGGCATTTGATGAATGCGTTCCGTATCCCTGTGAAAAAGACATGGCAAGTGTTGCAGTTGAGAGAACGCTTAATTGGGCTGCGCGGTGTTTGGATTCCCATAATAATGAAGACCAGGCGCTTTTTGGCATAGTTCAGGGAAGCGTTTTCGAGGAACTTCGCATTGAATGCGCAAAACATCTTGAAAAAATGAATTTTCAGGGCTATGCCATAGGCGGATTAAGCGTTGGCGAGGGAAGCTTATTGATGAACGAGGTCATGGATTATACAGTTGAGTATTTGCCTCCGGGAAAGCCAAGATATTTAATGGGCGTTGGCTTCCCTGAAGATATTCTTCACGCGGTAGAACGGGGGGTTGATATGTT
Organism: uncultured Candidatus Kuenenia sp.; assembly: GCF_900696675.1. Classification (NCBI taxonomy): domain Bacteria; kingdom Pseudomonadati; phylum Planctomycetota; class Candidatus Brocadiia; order Candidatus Brocadiales; family Candidatus Brocadiaceae; genus Candidatus Kuenenia; species uncultured Candidatus Kuenenia sp. Next base: position 44,192 of record NZ_CAADGZ010000016.1, read on the forward strand.
TGACTGCGTTATTCCGACTCGCAACGGTAGAAACGGCTGTGCTTTTACTCATTTGGGAAAGGTGAAAATACTCAATAGCCGATACAAAGAAGATACAGGGCCGTTGGATGAAATGTGTGATTGTTATACGTGTAAAAATTTTTCAAGGGCGTATTTGAGACACCTCTTTGTCGCAAAAGAAACATTGGGGCTAACGTTGCTCTCATTGCATAATATTTTTTATTTTCAACGGTTAATGCAACAGATAAGGGACTCTATTGAAAGGGGAGAGTTCCGAAGCTTTAAGGAACAGTTTTTTTCAGCGTACAAAAATAATTGAAACCTAAATCCTGCAAACAAGGCAAAGCCTTGTTGCAGGAATAGGATTGAAATGGTAGGATTTCCAAGGTATTCGGCGGTATATTGATAACAAAAAACACCTGAAAGGAGATTCACCATTTCGATGAAG
>NZ_CAADGZ010000017.1:0-44514 GCF_900696675.1 uncultured Candidatus Kuenenia sp.
GAATAAAACAACCGTATCATAGATTAAAGCGTAGAAGAAAAAGTTGAAAAAGGGGCAATTTAAAAAAATTTAAATTTGCTCAGAGAAAGAATCTTGCATAAAAAAGATAGTTTTCGTTCAGACACTATATAGTCAAACAAATAGAATTTCCGAAAGGTGAATAATAAGATTCATTGTAAGGGTGGAATTATCCTGATAAAAAATTTAAAGACTTCCCTGCTCTTTCCCTAACAACCATCTGCCATCAGCCATCAGCTACGTTTGCTTGCCATTTAACCGAATAGGAACAGATTTTACATTCCAAATATCCTCGGCATACTCATGAATGGTTCTATCACTGGAAAATTTTCCAATACGGGCGACATTAATGATTGATTTCTTTGTCCATTCATCCTGGTCACGATATAACTTGCTTACCAACCCCTGACAGTTGACATAACTGGCAAAATCTGCAAGCACCATATACTGATCGCTTTTTAGAAGTGAATTGGTAATTGGCATAAAGAGTGAAATATCGGAAGATGAAAAATATCCATTCGCAATCATGTCAATTGCCGTTTTAAGAGCGGTATTGTTACGATAATATTCATACGGATTGTAACCCACACGTTTGATATGATCGACCTCTTTCTCGGTAAGTCCGAAAATAAAGATATTATCAGATCCTACCTCGTTCATAATTTCAATATTAGCACCGTCAAGCGTTCCGATCGTTAAGGAGCCGTTAAGGGCAAATTTCATATTTCCAGTACCTGAAGCTTCCATACCAGAGGTGGAAATTTGTTCGGAAAGGTCTGCTGCGGGAATGATGCGTTCTGCCAGAGAGACCTGATAATTCGGCAAAAAGACGACTTTAAGCTTATCGCCAATATCGGGGTCGTTGTTAACGACTTCAGCGACAGAGTTTATCAGTTTAATAATGAGCTTTGCGATAAAATAACCGGGAGCCGACTTTCCTCCGAATAGTATGGTACGCGGCACAAAGTTTTCAATGGAATTGTTTTTCAGTGAATTATAGAGAAAAATAACATGCATAATATTCATCAATTGTCTCTTGTACTCATGGATGCGTTTTATATGGCAGCAGAACAATGAATCTGTATTCACCACAATACTGGTAGTCTGCTTTATGTATTCAGCAAGCCGTATTTTGTTCTCTTTTTTAATATGCTGCCATGTTTCACAAAATGCTTTATTTCCGGTAAACGGCATCAATTTTTTTAAATCCGCAAGATTTTTGAGCCAGCCTTCTCCTATAGTATCCGATATCAGTTGAGAAAGCGCAGGATTACATTTTTTCAGCCATCGTCGCTGGGTAATGCCATTTGTCTTGTTGTTAAAACGATCAGGGTAAAGTTCGAAAAAATCCCTGAAAACGGTTGTTTTTAAAATTTGTGTATGTAAAGCGGCTACGCCATTTGTTGAATGGCTTCCTACAATTGCCAAATGGGACATTCTTACCTGTTTTTCATTGCCCTCTTCAATTAATGACATACGGCGTAACCGATCGGCATCGTCAGGATATTTGGTTTTTACACTTTCAAGAAACCGGGAGTTTATCTCATAGATAATCTGAAGATGTCTCGGCAATAATTCGCCTATCAGGGGGACACTCCACTTTTCCAATGCTTCTGGAAGGATGGTATGGTTTGTGTATGCAAAAGTACTGACGGTTATATCCCATGCTTTTTCCCACGAAATACCTTCTATGTCAATAAGGATACGCATTAGTTCCGGGATTGCAATGGCAGGGTGGGTATCGTTCAGTTGGATAGCTACTTTATCGGGAAAAAGATCGAAGGAGGTATGTGTTTTTTTGTATCGGCAAATAATATCCTGAAGGGTTGCCGACACAAAAAAGTATTGTTGTTTCAGCCGTAGCTTCTTCCCCGTATGGATTTTGTCGACAGGGTAAAGGATTTTTGAAATTGTCTCGCTTCTTTGTTTTTCCTCCACAGCCTTAAAATAATTTCCCTCATTAAATGAATCCAAATCAAATTCACGGCTTGCCCTCGCAGACCAGAGGCGTAGGTTGTTGACAGTATTGGTGCGGTATCCGGGAATCGGGGTGTCATATGCCATTGCCATAATTGTCTGGGTGTCTATCCATTCACTTCTTGATATCCCTTTTTCGTCAGTATATTCCCTCACATGCCCATAAAACATTACCGGATATAAGTGCTCTGGTCGTTCGAATTCCCATGGGTTGCCGTAGCGCAGCCAGTTGTCAGGCAGTTCAACCTGATAACCATTGAGGATACTCTGGAAGAAAATCCCATACTCATAGCGCATGCCATAGCCATACGTCGGCAGTTCAAGAGTAGCCATAGAATCAAGGAAACAAGCCGCAAGCCTCCCAAGCCCACCGTTGCCAAGTCCTGCATCCCATTCTTTTTCACAAATTTCTTCTAACTCATACCCTAATTCATGCAGCGCCTTGTGGCATTCATCGAGAAAGTCAAGATTGATCAGATTGTTTCCAAGCGCCCTGCCCATAAGAAATTCAAGAGAAAGGTAATACACACGCTTTACGTCATTGTCAAAATAGGATCGTTGTGTGGCAATCCAGCGTTCCACGAGACGGTCACGAACGGTATAGGCAATGCTTTTATAAATGTCCAGTTTTGTCGCCGAATAGGTGTCTTTGGACAAAGAACATGTGAGATGATTGGCAAAGGATTTCTGAATCGATTTGATATCAGTGGCAGATATAGTATCGATAAGTTTTTTTAGTGTATTATTCTGGACCATTATGGTGTTACTCCTGGTTAAATACCGTTTAATGAAAAACCGGAAAATAGTTGACCGTTTGAAAGGCTGATGAATAAGAACACTTTACTCTTGCGCACGGACAATTAATTTTGGTAATGTTTGGTCATGACAAACTATTTAGTGTAATACGTAAAATTGTGGCCATCCCCACATTGTAATGGCAATTCATGAATAATTTTTTATGGGCGCTAAAGTTTCTCACCATCATTCCAATTAATAGCGGATCCGGGGAATTGCCCAAGAGCAGTTATGCCGTGTGCTGGTTCCCCATTGTAGGAATTGTCATTGGCGCTATTTTATCAGTTGTTTCTCTGCTTTTGCAAAATGTTTTTCCTCCGTGTATAACAAATGCCTTCATATTAATAACGTATATTGTAATAACCGGAGCGTTGCATCTCGACGGATTTGCTGATACATGTGATGGTATTTATGGCGGATGGAACAAGGAAAAACGGCTGGAAATAATGAAAGACAGCCATATTGGGAGTTATGGCGTTATTGGTTTGATTTGTATTCTCGGACTGAGATATGCCTGCCTTCTGCATACAGGAGAATGCCATGTTTTCTTGAATACAAAAGACATTTCAGCCGGGATATTACCATCATTTGGCGAGCCATACAGTAGAGACGCTTCTTCCGCAGTAGTGACAAAAATTATTGTGCTGTGTTTAATGCCTGCAGTAGGGCGATGGGCGCAGGTGTTTGCCGCCGGAGTATCAAATTATGCAAGAGATGTGCCGGGAACAGGAAGTTTCATCGTGAACGGAACCACGCAAAAACATGTGGCTGTTGCATCCGTTGTTCCCTTTGTTCTTATACTGTATTTATGCCGTTTAAAGGGTCTGGCGGAATGCGCAATAATTGTTGTTTTTACATTATTTATAATCTGGTATATCAAAAGAAAGATTGGCGGTATGACAGGTGACACATTGGGCGCAATCAATGAGGCGGCAGAAATTATTTTCCTCTTAGCACTGTTCGTTGTTTTTTAACGGTTAACCCCATTTCTTGTAAAAATATGGATTTTTATAAAATTCCATAGTGAAGCATTTTCTCTCTGTATTTTTAGGGAATGAAAAGTTGTTTAAGAATAAGAAATTAAAAAAAGAGGTTTTTACAGAGTTCTATGGCTAAGACTATCCTTGTGCTTGGCGGTGCCCGCAGCGGAAAATCTTCATTTGCGGAAACCATGGCGAAACGTTACAAAACAGTTGTGTATGTGGCTACCGCCGAAATCAAGGATGATGAGATGCGTGAACGCATACGGATACATCGGGAACGGAGGCCGTTGTGCTGGCAAACAATTGAATCGCCGTATAATTTGGAAAAAGTCGTTTTCGACCAGAGTAAAAAGGCAGACCTGGTTTTTATAGACTGCATTACCTTATATATTACCAATCTTCTTGTAATGCCGGCAAATCAGGATTCGTCACAGATAATTGATAAAATACATACACTGTGCCGCGTTTGTGAAGAAATAACTTCAGACATTATAATCGTCTCAAACGAAGTCGGACTTGGCATAATGCCGGAAAATGCACTGGCGCGGCATTTTTGCGATATAGCCGGTTCTGCAAACCAAATACTGGCGCAGCACGCAACAGAGGTATATTTCGTAATTTCAGGAATTGCACAAAAGATCAAGTAATGGATATTCAGGAACTCAAAACATCAATAGCGAAGAAGAAAGATTGCCCGGTCTTTGTTGTTTTCGGGAATGAAGAATTCTTTATTAAAGAAGCGGTAACGACAATAAAAGCCGCTTTAATTGCCGATAACGATACCGACCCGGTGGTGATTGAGGTCGGCGGAAATGATACGCCGGCACCGGTCATTTTTAATGAATTAAGAGGACGTTCCTTTTTCCAGAAAAATAAAAAGCTGGTTATTGTAATTAACGCAGACAATTTTGTGGAAAAAAACAAAGATTCATTAGAGAGTTATTTGCAAAAGCCATCAACGCATGCGCATTTGATTTTAATATGTGCCGGATGGGATAAAAGAATAAGGTTGTCAAAATTAGCGGAGAAAACCGGCATTGTCGCAGATTGTCAAAGGATAAAGGAATATCAATTGCCCACCTGGCTTATGTCCCGCGCAAAACATTACAAAAAGACGATGAACCCTAAAGCCGCACAGCGGTTAGCCGGGGACGTCGGAAACAATCTGGCTATATTAGACATGCATCTTGAGAAACTTTCTATTTATAAAGATAATAAAGCTACAATAGACGAATCGGACGTCGATGCATTAGTGACCGCCGACAGGAATAGAACGATATTTGAGCTTACCGACGCAGTTGCCCGGAAAAATTTTCCACAGGCGCTTAAGATTCTCAATCAGATGTTGACACACGGTGAGAATTCAGTGAAAATTATCACATTGCTGGCATGGCAAATCAGGAGGATTTGGAGAGCCAGGCAATTATTGGCGCAGGGAAAAGATGAAAATAGCATTTCTTCTGAGCTTCAAATAGCGCCTTTTTTTAAAAAAAAGTTTTTTGACCAGGTAAGGGATTTTACCGAAAATGACCTTATGAAAAAACATGCCTCCCTGCTTGAATCTGACATACAAAGCAAGACAAGCGCATTCAATAAACAACTATTGCTTGAACTCCTGGTACATAAATTGTGTGCATGATATTTTATGGCCGCGGATTTTTTTTGACACATTAATTCTATTTGCATTAGAAAGGAATTGTTATGAAATTTTTTATTGATACCGCAGATGTAAAAGAGATAAGAGAAGCGCATGACCTTGGAATTCTTGACGGTGTAACGACGAATCCGTCCCTCGTTGCAAAAACAGGCAGACCATTCCGCGAAACGCTTGAAGAAATTTGCTCCATAGTAAAGGGGCCAGTGAGCGCTGAAGCGGTAAGCCTCGATACACAAGGCCTCGTTGATGAAGCTCGTGAGTTATCGAAAATTGCCGAGAATATCGTAGTAAAAATACCCCTGATAAAAGACGGACTTAAGGCAGTGAAAATATTATCTGAAGAAGGAATAAATACGAATGTTACACTTTGTTTCTCTGCCAATCAGGCGCTGTTAGCGGCAAAGGCTGGGGCAACCTACATTAGCCCTTTTGTGGGGAGACTGGACGACATAGGGCATACAGGAATGGACGTCATAGAGGATATACGGGCAATTTATGATAATTATGGGTTTGCGACTGAAATAATTGTGGCAAGTATCCGGAACCCGAATCATGTTCGTGATGCGGCATTAATGGGAGCGGACATAGCTACCATCCCTTTTAACGTTTTTAATTTGCTGGTGCAGCATCCGTTAACGGATGCCGGTATCAAAAAGTTTCTTGCCGATTGGGAAAAAGTTCCGAAAAAATAATAGTATAAGCCCGTTTTACCCACTCCCTTAGTCCCCTCCCGAGAAGGGATTTCTCAAATTCCCCTTTTGAAGAGGGGGTAGGGGTGAGTTAACGACATAATGAAAAACTTTGTAACACTTTATCAGGGGGACTCAATTGATGATTTTAACAGGCAAACAATAGATAAAAATTCAAAACGCTGTTTGCTATTTCCTGGAGTGCCGCGCATTGTTTAACTTTACAAAAAACAAACTCATTATATTTTTGCTCATCTTTTCGTTCCTGCCGTTATTTATCATGCGTCTTGTTGTTTATCCCATTGCTTTCAATGCATTAAGGGATGAAATTATTCGTAATTTGAGGCTTGCGGTAAATAAACAGGCTGAATTAATTGCAGCATGGATGGAAGGCCGCTTATCAAATACCAGGTACATCGCAAATAATCCGTTCTTGATTCAAGCAATGCAAAAAACAGGGAATGCGCTTACCATAGAAGTTAACGAATATTTTAAATCCATTTGCAGCGATTTTGGCTATAAAGAGATTTTTTACGCTGACCGTAACGGAAAAATTTTATTTGCATCCAACAAGGCACTGTACGGTGAAAATATATTGGAACAGGATTACTATCGCAGGGCAATTGCCGGGGCATTTTTTGTATCGAATATACAATCCTCCCTGGAACTCACCGGCAATGTTGCCGGATTCCAGGAGGCAGATACACCGGCAATGATCATGTCCTTGCCGGTAAAAAACGCCCCGGATGCAATTTTAGGGGTGCTGGCTGTGTGTGTGGATGTTGCCGAAATTGACAGGGTGATGAAAAGTGTTCATTTCGGGAAAACGGGAGAAGCATACCTGATAAATAAAAACGGATATATGTTAACTACCTCAAGGTTCACTGATGAATTACTTCAGGCTGACCGTATCAAAAAAAGGGCATCATTGGAGTTAAAAATTGTTGATCCTTACACAAAAAAGCCGACAAAAGGAGCGCTTGAATGTATTAACGGCGGGGAAGGCTATGATGCGCATGGTTATCCTGATTACAGGGGAGTACGGGTACTTGGCTTTTGGCATTGGATGCCGGATTACGATTGGGGAGTAATCGCGGAGATAGACGTTAATGAGGGGTATGGAAAACTTTATACACTGCGTGATTCTGTCATGTTTGTTTTTGCATTTTTAGCAATGGGGATTGTTATTGTTGTTTTTCTTCTTGTAAAGAAGGTGACCCTGCCTTACCGTTAAAATATTTTTTCGCGGAGGCTGTTTAGCATTCTCACTCTTATGATTTCAGAATAATATTTCTCGATGTACCTTTCCATTTTAGCCCTGTGTGTTTTCATTGCACATTCGATTTCTTTCGGTTTTGCGTAAAAGCAGTACCAGCTAAGAAAATTTTGTTTTTCCATTTCATCATCTGTTATCATCATAATTACCTCCTGACTTTCTGTTTTTCTCCCCTATCCAGTTAAATAGCAATAATAATGCCAAATATGAATTTATTAAAGGATATTGTACTAAGTTGCGTATTACCATAACAATGTGACTATTACAAATAACCGTTTTATTTTTTTTGGTGTTATTTTTTTATAATTAAAAATGCAAAACCTGCACATTTTTCCCACACACACGTGGAGATATGTTCGCCTTTAAACTTTGCTCTACTATGAAAAGTATTGTAACACTTTAATCTTTTGAAACTGGAAATTGTCATTTGTAGTGCGACGAGGTTCGTCGCACTACATGTGAATTTAGTGGGCTTAGATTTCAAGTGAGGAAGGAACGAGCAGCAACCGTTTAATATATAGCAAATGCTTCGCCCCTGTTTTTGACTATACGTGTGAAACTTGTTGAAAAACAGTATTTATTTCCAAAAGCTTCGTTAAAAGAAAAGAGGAATGAGGCGTTGATTACAAAAAAAGTGCAAAGAAGTTTATTTGATACAGTCCGTGATGATACAAAAAAATCACCCTTGGCAGACAGGATGAGGCCGCGAAATCTCAGTGAATTTGTGGGACAGGAACATCTCGTGGGGGAGGGCAAGATTCTGAGAAGTTTTATCGAAAATAAAGAACTTGTTTCATTAATCTTTTGGGGTCCTCCGGGTGTTGGGAAGACAACGCTTGCCTTGATTATTGCAAACGCGATGAATGCTCATTTTATCACATTTTCAGCGGTACTCTCCGGTGTAAAAGAAATACGGGCGGTTATTGAGGAAGCAAAGGAACAGCTTAAATTCAATGGCAAAAGGACGGTTCTTTTCGTGGATGAAATTCATCGGTTTAACAAAGCCCAGCAGGATTCTTTTTTACATCATGTGGAGGATGGTACTATTACTTTAATAGGTGCGACAACGGAAAATCCCTCCTTTGAGGTCAATTCACCTCTCTTGTCACGATGTAAGGTACTTGTTTTAGAACCGCTCAGAAAGAGCCATATCACTGCTATTTTGTTGAATGCCTTGTCGGATAGAGAAAGTGGTTTGGGCGGTCAGAAGATAGAAATACCGCAAGACGTCATTGACTTTATAGCGGAGTTCTCACATGGTGAGGCAAGAGCGGCGCTGAATACCCTGGAAACTGCCATTATGCTTGTTCGTCCAAACGAAAAAGACATTCGCCCTGTCACCATGGAAATTGCCATGGAGGCAATGCAGCGAAAGGCATTACTCTATGACAAGGGGGGAGAAGAGCATTACAACGTGATTTCCGCTTTCATAAAGTCCATGAGGGGAAGCGACCCTGACGCCGCACTCTATTGGTTGGCGCGTATGCTGGAGGCGGGGGAGGACCCTCTCTTTATTGTGCGGAGAATGGTCATATTTGCAGCGGAAGATATCGGCAATGCCGACCCGGCCGCTCTTCAATTAGCCGTATCGGTAAAAGATGCGTTTCATTTTGTAGGTATGCCTGAAGGATGGATACCGCTCGCGCAGGGGGTCACCTATCTTGCCTGTGCGCCGAAAAGTAATGCGTCGTATATGGCATATTTAGCAGCGATAAAAGATGTAAGAGAAAGAGGGGCATTGCCTGCACCAATGCATGTAAGAAATGCGCCTACCACTCTTATGAAGGGGATGGGATACGGCAAGGATTATAAATATCCACACAGTTTCGGTGGATATGTTGAACAGTCGTATCTGCCAAAAGAATTGGATAGTAAGGAATATTACCATCCGACGCAGAATGGATTTGATGCAGAAATCAGGAAACGACTTTCCTTTTATAAGAGTAAGCGAAAAGGTCTGGAGGATGAATAGTCTATGTCCGCATTTTTTTCGCTTTGGTGATAAACAATCCGGATCCCTTTTTTCTTCTTTTAAAACTCGTTAATAATATTTCCGCTTCGCGAAAAGGGAGTGTTACAAAAGAATATTTATCAAGAATCTGCACGTCCCGTATTTTTTCACTCGCGATATTTGATATATCCTTGATGTATGTCACTAATTTTTTGTGTGTTAATCCTTCCTGTTTCCCCTGCGTTACAAAGAGCCTTGTTTTCCCTTTCTTGTCAACTACCGCCTCTTCTATTTCAACATAGCGTTTTTCATTAAGTTCATCAGGAAAGGAATACTGCAGTAATGCTGATATGATATCTTCTGGTTTCTTATGTTCGGTCAATTCTTTTGCCATTTCAATGTAGCAATTATGGGCATTTAAATCCACAATTTCATTAATATGGTCTTTTATTTTAAGTTTTTTTGTCCGTATAATATCCTCGATCTTTGGAAGTTTTTCCTTGCGAATGTCCGTCTTTGCCGCTTTTTGTATAAATTGCAGTTTCCTGTATTCTTCCGGGGTTATAAATGTTATAGCAATTCCCCCTTTCCCCGCGCGGCCGGTGCGCCCAATCCTGTGGACATATGATTCTGGGTCCTGCGGAAGGGAATAATTTATTACATGGGAAAGGTTGTGAATGTCTAATCCCCGCGCCGCCACATCAGTTGCGATAAGTATGTTGATCTGGCGTTTTTTAAATTTGGCAAGGATCTTTTCCCTCAGGCTTTGAGATATATCGCCGTGCAATGCGTCCGCATCGTAACCGCGTTCAATCAGATGGCTGGCAACGGCGTCAACATCAATTTTTGTACGGCAGAAAACAAGGCCGTAAAAATCCTTCTCGATATCTATTATCCTGCAAAGCGCTTCAAATTTATCCGCCGCAAATACCTCAAAATAAATCTGATCTGTCTGACTTACGGTAAGTTGTCCGGCGTTGACCTTCTGCACGTCAAAGTCTCGCATATAATTTTTGGCTATTTGCATTATTTCAAAGGGCATAGTAGCAGAAAACAGCAATGTCCTTTTTTCATGTCCCGTGTTTTCCATGATTTCTCTGACATCATCAATAAAACCCATATTCAGCATTTCATCCGCTTCATCAAGGACAAGAAACGATATTTTGCCGATCTTTAATGTGCCCCGCTTCAGATGATCAAGGACACGGCCTGGCGTGCCGACAACAATATCAATCCCCTTTTTAAGGCTTCTTAGCTGTAATTCCATGGATTGCCTTCCGTATATGGGAACAATGCTCAATCTTTTCTTTCCCTTCAGCGAATTGAGTTCTTCTGCCACCTGAATTGCCAATTCTCGTGTTGGAGTGAGTACAAGCGCCTGAACATTTTTTGATTTTTCCGGCAGGAGTTCAAGAACGGGAAGGCCGAATGCCGCTGTTTTGCCAGTACCCGTCTGCGCCTGCCCCACGATATCTTTAGTTCCGCTCAGTATTGCCGGTATGGTTTTTTGCTGAATTGGCGTAGGTTCTTCGTACCCCTTTTCCTTTAACACCTTTAGTGTTGATTCTGACAGTCCTAAACTTTCAAATGATTCCATAGATTATTTCTATCCTTACATTATTTAAATAGGTATAAAATTTGTAACTATCACAAATGATACACGTTATCTGCTACTTTAACAATAACAATCTCCATAATAAAGACATCAACTATACAAAAATTGCATTGATCCGGCGACCTGTTTTCCTCTTTTTTATCGGTGCTACAAATAGAGAAAACATTGCTTTTTTATCAAAAATCTTAAACCGTCTTGTCTATCTTCTTTTACCCCCCATTTGTCCATTCTTTGTGTAAGAGGGTCGCGGGGTTGCTATACTGTAGGAGTTCACAAAATGTGATTCCAGAAATGCTATAATTATTTATGTTGGCAGAAGTTAAATTTTTCCTTAGAAATCCCTATTTGTGAACTATTACAGTATACATCTGATCACAATTTTACAAAAAAGGGCCCGAGAAAATAAGGGAAGGGGCTTGGACTTTTTTTATTAACGGTGGCAGAAAAACCACAGAAAGAAAATCTGTTAGAGTATTTTATCATAAAACAATTGTTGATAACATGTCGGTATAGTGCTAGTATTACGTTTTTAAATAATATGGTAAGTATAATATTATAGATAAGATAAATGTTTTTTTACTTATTTATTAATAATGTTTATAATAAGTAAATTACAATAACTATTCAGCGTAATTTATTAAACTACCGGAGATCAGAGCGCAACTCGTTCCCAAACAGATACTTCACTATGTTCAGTACAAAGTTTGGGAACGAGCCGTGTATCGTTTACGCTGAATAGTTACGTGATTCCCTTTGAAAAGTGCTGATAATATGTCTGTGTAGAGGAGTGATGGTTGGTGTATGGTTAGTCATTATCTCTTGATCTCTTGAAAAGCTGCTTCTATCGAGAACCAATGTTTCTATATCCTCAATATCTTTTGGTGAGAGGTCATCGTATACCAGAAAGGCAAGCGAAAGGATATCTGTCGGTTCTTAGTTGTTATCTTTAATGATAAGGGAGACCTTTTTTGGTAAAATGAGTAAAAAACAGATCAGCTTACGGGTAAAAATGACAGGTTATCGCAAAAAAATCAAATGTTTTGTAATACTTTAATTTTTTGAAAAATACGTTCACGTATAGGAATTTCAATGTGCATAATGTAAGAGACGCATTGCATGCATCTGGAAACTGCTGCACGTAATAAAAATGTTGACACAACAGATAGACGCATGCAATGCGTCTATCTGATTTAATGCGTTAATCCTGAAGTAATGTTAACCCCATACTGCAAGCTGTGATAAGGCGGTTAAGGTTAAATACATGGGGAACGACGATTGGTTTTGCGACAAAATTCTTTGAATTTCCGCGCTCAATCCCTTCCGCCATTCTAAGTATTTTCGCGGGAAAGGCTGTTTTTTTTTCAGCATATTAAACAAATAATTAATCCTTGACTCCACCATTAATTGCGCCAATTTTGTATTGTCATGCACATATTTCCCAATCAAATTCAATATTATTTTTTTATTTTTGTAAAATGTTTCTATCAACTCCACAACGTGGGGAATATCGGTAATAGTTTTTTTATTAAAAAAATCAATTATCGCATCCGGAAATGCAAGAAGATCTTCATCTTTACCAATAACAAGGCATGCGTTATTATCAATAGCGTGTATTTTGTCATCACTGGTAAATAATATGTTTCCCAGGTGTCTGTCGCTGTTGCCAATTATAAAATCGAAGATTAGCAATCGTTGGTAATCCTCTCTTTCTTTACGGGTCATTTTATCTATTTGATATCCGTCTTTCGCATTTTTTACCCATTCCTGAATGGAACCGTTATATCGTATATTGTTAATGGTATCGTCAATTACCATCGTTTTCGGGACTAATCCAAGTCCTACTATGGTGTCAATTTTATAAACAATAGTTTCCCTGATAGGAGTATCCGGGTTATCAGCCATCCAGTAGTGCCGGATATCGCATTTAAACATTGCGATACTTCCATCTCTAAAAGTTATTTTCTCAGGTCCGCGGGGACCGCCCATCCATCGTTCGCATTCCACGTTTTCTATTTCTTTATCTTTTATGCTACCGAAGATATCACGTTCCAGCTCGTTTTTAGAAAAATTATCAGTATGTTTGTGAGAATCCATAGACTTTAACCTCCTAACCGTAATGCATTTTCTCCAGGCAGTCCAGCCTTATAAATTTTTTCCATTGCAGAGATAATATTGTATTTGACCCGCTTGATATGTACGGTTTTTTGTTCGGTGTTGTAAATAGCGTAAGATGCCCTCAAATCCCAATCGCGCGGCTGTCCAACACTCCCCACGTTTATGAGTGCCTTTTCTACATTATTCAAATCAAAGACATGTCCTTTATCCAACCGGACAGAACTCTCGTTTAGAAATAATGCCGAGGGCACATGGGTATGACCGTAAAAGCAAACAGATGTATTTAGTTTATCAAAACTCAATTGAGCGTCTGCGAGGGTTGTTATGTAGTCAAAGAATTCCGGCCTGTTTAAAGAAGCATGCACAAGGGTAATGTCGTTCCATTTCTCAATCAGGGGCAAATTTTTCAAATAATCTTTATAACTTTGTGAAAGTTGGTTTGACGTCCATATGGCCGCTTCTTTTGCGGATTTATTGAAATAACTTACGGGGAATTTCCCTACCACCGCACAGTCGTGATTGCCTGCAACGGTTTTACAACGTAGTTGTTGTACTAATTCAATGCACAAAATTGGTTCTGCGGCATAACCAACAATATCGCCTACGCAGAATATTTCATCGACACGTTCTTTTCGTATTTCATCTGCAACGGCAGTAAACGCCTCATAATTACTGTGTATATCACCTATTATTGCATAAATCAATGATCACTCCCTTGTATCTTAGTCGCACTATCGAGTAGACCTTCTTCCTTATCGCACAACTTTTTTTGGTGCGGCGAATCCCGTCACACTAAATTGTTGGAATTTTTTAAAATACTAAATTGTTACGAATTTTATTGTTCTTCTTTTGAAGACCTTATTTGTTTGACTATATATAATGACAGGGCCAGACCTTATCTATTGACAACTTCAGTATGATTTGTCTGGTTATCTACATTACAAACTCAATAATAGCTGTTGCCTGCTTTAAGCTGGCAGTAATTGACACTATGTGTCATCCTTTTATGGTTTGTATACCAGAGGATACTTTTCTGGATTTTCCAGAGAGTCTATTTCCAGATCGATGTCCAGGTCAGGCCAATGTAAATGCGAGTCGTGGATGAGCTGTACATTCTGAATCTCCCTCATTTTTGCATCTTGAAACCAAGGGTACTCTTAGTAAGTCAAAAAATACTCCTTCCCATCTGTATATAGCCAAATACCGACTGTATATAGCCAAATATCGAAATTGGATATATTTACAATTTCGGCTTTCAAAAATGCTTCTTCCACTTTTTTGCAAGGTCGTTTTTTTCTCCTCAATGATTTTTTGTATTTCCTGTCTCGAAAATAAGACTACAAAAAATAACTCAAGCACAGGTGCCGCAATATGATATGGCTATAAAACCATTTTCATCGTTTCCGGGTGTTGCTGATGCAACATGATGACTGATGACTTATTTTGTCATTACAAGGGTATCCGCTTGTCATTGCAGGGGTCTCAGCTTGTCATTGCGAGGGTATTTTCCGAAGCAATCTCATAAACCGTCATAGAGATCTTCCATCCCGCATTCATTCCAGTAATTAATTCTATTTTTTTAGCCCTTGAGCCACCCTTAATTTGCTTTTCTCGCGATATGGCGTTTCTTACGTCACGAAATATCTCGTAGTATACTGATTGCTTCGGAAAATACCCTCGCAATGACAAGCAGAAAAAGACCCTTGCGATGACAAGCCGGGCCTCCTGCAATGACAAGCTGATACCTTTTGGATGGCCCTATACATTAGAACCGGTACAGAAACAGAAATGCCAGATGTTCCCAACTCGAAAGTAAGACTGCAAAAAATAGCTTAAGTACAGATACTACAAGATGATAGGGTTATAAAACCATTTTCATCTTTCATCGTTTCTGGGTGTTGCAAATGAAACATGATGACTGCTTTGTAGATAGTCCATAATGCCTTGCAAGTGAAACCAGTGATTCTCACCAGAATTTTGTTTCTCCGTCGAGATATTGAAAATGTATGTGGAGACTGGATTCTTCTCCCGAAAAGAAACAAAAATGATAGTTCTTATGCCGAAATACGGAGGGACTTACCTCCTTACTCTTTCATGGTAAAATGTTTAGCTTAATAATTACTATTCCTCGTCCACATAATCAATCTATCAATCTTTTGCCAAAAAGTTAAGTCTTTTTTCTTAGTCTTAACCTCGGCAGCCTTCGTTCCTGTTGCTATAAGTCAAACAAATCGTAACACTTTGGTTTTTTGGAAAAGTAGGGGCGAAGCATTTGCCCGTTTGGGTATGAACTTATTTATAACAATTTATGGTAAATGCTTCGCCCCTACACTATGCGGCAAACATTGCCAATATTGGAATTTTTAAAAAAAATAAAGTGTTACAAAAAAGTAGCAAATGAAGTGAATGGTAGGAAGTGAATGGTAGTATTCCCATGGATTACCCATTGAGAATTATCTCAACCGATTTTAGGGTAGTTTTGTGTTGTTTATGTTTTTTGCTGTGTTTGTGAAAAATTTCTGTATATTTGATAAGACCTCTTCCCATTTCTTTTCTGCATAAAATTCATAGAATGATGTTTGCTCATCCTCAGCAACCCAGTTTTTCGTAAACGCCGCAAATTCGCCATTATGCATGTGCAAAAACTCCCGCAACTTCAAATCAATGTTTTTATCATAGTCCAGGAACCACTGTACAAAATGGTTCCATGATTTTGTTTCCTTTTTAATCCACATGCGCCAAACTTCCACAGGACAGTTCCAGTCCATTTTATCCCTGAATACAAGTTTGACAATGTTAAACAAGTCATCTGATATTTTTGATTCGTCAACTTTAATTATTTTCATAACAATTTTTTTCTCAAGAATTATTTCTAAAATTGTTCGTATTGTTTTTATTACAAAGTACCCATTCCTGCAAAACAATGCCCCATTTCCTATGTGTGAGAGCTTCTTATCTTCACAATTAAACAAATAGTATGCCAGCACGAGAAAGGGTTTTTTGTATTAAATATAACTATTTATATTACAACCATTAACGCTAATTATTTGATAATTAATAAATAAAATACCCAAGGAAATGAAACGAATAAAGGATGCCGCTTTGCAATATCTGCAATCAACGCATAAGAATACGTTTATCAAATACTTACATACTTTATAGATATATGATGGAAAACGTATGCCTTTGATTAAATACACACAAACAAAGTATTCGCGCCTAACCCTATGCATATTTTATTTAATTTTTTGCCTATGCAAATTTTGCATTTTTGGTAACAATTTGTAACACTTTAGTTTTTTGAAAAAGTAGGGGCGAAGTATTTGCAATAAATTGGCATAAATGCGTTCATGCCCAAACTGGCAAATGCTTCGTCCCCTGCACTTTTTTTTGATTACCTTGACAAAAAGTTAAATGATTTTTATAATCGTAACGTTCCTGAATGTGAAGAATTAGAGCAAATGTGTCTGTTTTTTTAACGGTAAACGAGTATTGCGTGTTTGATTAAAAATATGTCTCCTGCCAACAGTTTTTGGTTTCCACTCCCCCTCTTATTTATATTCAACACGTAAAGGGGCATTTCATTCCATTACCACGGTAATTATCTTTATTGCTGCGGTTTTTGCTATTTTTTACAACAAATTTTATTATGAATAAACTATTCCAGAAAATAAAAATCGGACGTATGCAGGTAAAAAACAGGCTTTTCATGTCTGCCATGGACTTGGGTTTTACTACTGACGGCGGTATTAATGATCGCATCATTCAGTTCTATATTGAAAGGGCAAAGGGGGGGGTTGGCCTTATTGTTGTGGGCGGTTGTTATCCCGAAATGAATGGCAAGGTGTGGAAGAGCATTATAGGGCTTGACAAAGATGAATTTATTCCCGGACTCAAAAAACTGACCGACGCTGTTCACGCTTATGGAACGTGCGTTGCCGCTCAATTGCTTCACGGGGGAAGGAGCGCTTCTTCATTTTTCACGAAAATGAAACCCGTTGCCCCGTCGCAATTGGCACACAGAAATATCAGACAGGAACCTCATGCATTGACAATAACGGAAATAAAAAAGGTTATTGACGGATACGTGAGCGCAACGATCAGGGCAAAGAAATCGGGGTTTGACGCAGTGGAGCTTCATGGCGGTATGGGATATCTCATTAATCAGTTTTTTTCCCCTGCGACGAATAAACGTGATGATGAATACGGTGGAAGTCTGGAAAACAGAGCGAGGTTTGCGAAGGAATTGGTAATTGCAATAAAGGAAGAGGCAGGGGGGGATTATCCCGTTATTTTCAGGTTATCCGGGGAGGATTTCGTGGAAGACGGCATCAGGATCAACGATTCTGTTGAAATAGCTGGAATATTAGAAAAGGCGGGGGCTGATGCGTTTAATGTATCTCCCGGCTGGCATGAAAGCAGGATACCTATCATGTCAATGGTAATTCCCAGGATGACATATGTCTTATTCTCTGAAAAAATTAAGGCACACGTCAATGTGCCGGTGATTTCTTCCGTCAGGATTAACGATCTTTCACTGGCGGAAGAAATACTTGATAATGACCGTGCAGATGCTGTGTCTGTTGGCAGGCCGCTTATTGCAGACCCGGAGTTGCCCAACAAATATCAACAGGGACGTTATGATGATATCAGGACGTGTATTGCCTGCAATCAGGGGTGTTTTGATTCGCTGCTCAATTTTAAGGCCGTTTCCTGCATTTACAATGCAATGGCCGGGCATGAGGGTGAATATGCGGTAACAAAGGCGGAAAGTATAAAAAAAGTTATTATAGTAGGAGGCGGGCCTGCAGGCATGGAAGCTGCCCGTATTCTGGCATTACGGGGACATGATGTTTCTTTGTATGAAAAAAAAGATATCCTTGGGGGACAATTGCAATATGCCTGTATTCCTCCGGGACGTAATGAGGTGCGAAATATTATACACTATCTCAAAAAACAGTTGAAAAAACTGCATGTCAAAATACATACGGGCGTTGAAGTTGATAGTGTTTTTATTGAAAAAGAGAATCCAGATGTCGTTATTCTCGCAACCGGGGGGGTGCCAATCTTGCCTGATCTGCCGGGCATTAACTCAAAAAACGTTTGCCTTGCAAGTAGTGTTTTGGAGGGAAAGACGCCGCTGGGAAGCAATGTAGTAATTATCGGGGGGGGGACTGTTGGTAGCGAGGTTGCGCTCTATGCGGCTAAACAGGGGGCAATGAGCCCGGAGGTTGCCTGTTTTTTGCTGAAACATAAAGTGATTAATGCGGATGAGGCAGTGGAATGTACATCTCATGGAAACAGAAATATCACACTATTGGAGATGAAACGGAAGGTCGGGGGCGGGTTTGGCGTTTCAACGCGATGGATTATGCTCAATGAGCTTAAAGATGCCGGGATACTCGCCGAAACGGGAGTAAAGGTAAAAAGAATTGTTGACGACCATGAGGGTAGTGGCATTGTGTATGAAAAAGACGGGCAGGAGCATTTCATAAAGGCGGATACCATAATTGTTGCGGCAGGTTATCGTCCTAACGCGGAGCTGCAGGATGAAATATCCCGTAAATTTTCAGAGAGTTACAGCATAGGCGACTGTGTTAAGGTGCGAACGGCATTAGAGGCTATTCATGAAGGATTTCAGGTAGCGCTGAAAATATAAGCCTTTTCGGAAGAATACTATGATGGAAGAATATTCTCCTTTTAAACCCAGGTTTCCTGTGCCAGCGGTGTTACACGTTTTTAAACAAACCAAATTTTGTAAGTATGTTAAGTTTATATGTTTAATAGAAAATCAAACAGGTAAATAACCGGGCTATTATTATGAAAGACATCCGTATGAATCGTGGAGATACCTCAGGGTACGACCACATTGAATTTGAAGAAATAAAAGCGAAAAATGGCAAGGCGATCGGCATTATTTACATGAAAAAACCGCCAAGAAATTCTATTGGTTCATGGTTGTTGGATGCTATTTACGACAAGATGGATCAATATGAAGGGGACGACTCTATCGGAGCGATTATTATTGCAAGCAGGATTCGTGGGGTTTTTAGCGACGGGGCAGATCGTGACGAGCTGTTTGGGTCATGGATTTCCGGTCTTGTAGCGGAGAAAAATTACGAAAGATTCCGCAAGGCGCATGAAATATTTGTTGAAATAGAGAATTGCAAGAAACCCGTTCTTGCCGCGATAAATGGCGTTACCATTGGTGCAGGGCTGGAGCTGGCAATGTTGTGCGACCTGCGTATTGCGTCTGATATATCCTTTTACAGTCTGCCGGAAGCCAAACCGGAGCTTGGAATTATTCCGGGTTTGGGCGCTACTCAAAGACTCCCGAGATTGGTTGGGGTAGCGCGTGCAAAGGAGATGTTGTTCCTTGGAAAACTGATACGGGCTGATACTGCGCTGGAATGGGGGCTTATTAATCAGATCGTGCCTCATAAGGATGTTTTAAAACATACGATTGAAATTGCAAAAACTTTGCTGGAACGGGATGCAAGGGTGTTGAAGGAAATGAAAAAATGTATCAACTACGCAATGGAAAACGATCTTCAGAAAGGAATCGAATATGAGGTAAGGCTCTTCGCAGAAATGATGCGGTTGAAACTTGTTGGAAAGGGCTGCTGACTACAAGTTAATTATTACTAAGACGTCAGGCGTGGGTGTGTTTGAGGATTACTGAAATCTTCGTGATTATTTGTGTGAAGATGCAGTCAATAAAATACCCGGCAAGTATCAATTAATCTTAAATTTAGTAATAGTATCGATATTGCCTTTTATTTCTTTCACTTCGTTTATTTCTTCTTCAACGTTTTTAAAGCCCTTCCTGAACTCAGCAATACTTCTTCCGACATTTTTCATAATGCCAGGCAGTCTTTTGCCAAATATGAGAAAAGCAATTAACGCGATTATAATCCACTCCCAACCACCTGGTATGGAAAACATAAAGCAGTCCTTTCTTCTTTTTTATTTTTTCCTGGCAATGATATAATCTGCCAGTTCAATAAGCGCTGTCTTGTATTGAGAATCGGGAAGCGGTGCAATCACATCCTGCGCCTGTTTAACAATGCTTCTTGCCCTGTCAAATGCGTACTCTACGGCATCGTGTTCGGTAAGCAACTCTACGATGGCGTCCTTTTTTTCATCTAAATGACCTTTAAAGATCAACTCCTTTGTTGATTCCCTCTTGCTTACGGGGAGTTGATGCACCAGCCGGATAAGCGGTAAGGTGAGTTTCCCTTTTTTAATATCCGTATTCAGCGATTTGCCAACCTCATCTTCATCTCCCATAAAATCAAGGCAATCATCTATTATCTGAAAGGCGGTACCGATTTTTAAGCCGTAATTTGACATCATCTCCGAAAGCTTATGGTTTGCCCCGGCAAAGGTGGCGCCTAAACGGCAACTTGTGGCGCACAATGAAGCGGTTTTCTTTTCGATAATATCAATATAATCTTCTTCACTAAGCCCCACATCATAGCGTCTTTTCAACTGAATCAACTCGCCTTCGCACATCGTATTTACCGTTTGAGAAAGCAGCAGAGTTGCTATTTGAGAATCAAGGGCGGAAAGGATGGTAAAGCCGCGCGAAAACAAATAATCACCAAACAGAATGGATATTTCACGTCCCCACTTTGAATTCATACTTTCGACATGCCTTCTCATGGCAGCCTCATCGATGATATCATCGTGCACCAATGTCGCGGTATGCACCATTTCCACAACAACAGCAAGGTCTATGTGCTGAGGTGCCGTATCGCTTATACATTTGCCTGAAAGCAGCGTTAAGGCGGGCCGCAGCCTTTTTCCTTTATATTTACTTATATGTACAACGAGGTCTGCCAGTGAGTTATTCTGTGGTTGTAATTCTTTGTAAAACCGGGCTTCTACCTCATCCATGAGTGGTTCGATTGAAGCGAAAATATCCTCTGTTTCCAAAACAAAATCTCTCCTAAATATCGGCTTCTATTAATAGTAAAGCGAAGCGATATGTTATCAGGCAATATTTAAAAAGTCAAACCTCTTTTCTTCCTTAATTTACAGATTTCGCTGTATACATCGTCAGGGGTTATTGAGTGAATGCACGTAACATGTTCACACCTGCGTTTTTCACAAGGACTGCAATGAATGTCTTTTCTCACCACCGACGCATTCTCATCAAAGGGTGCGTAAACAACCGGGTCCTTTGGCCCGAAAACTGCTATTGTAGGAATCCCAAGGCATGATGCAAGATGGGTAGGCCCGGTATCCCCTCCAATATAAATATCCGCACGTTGCAATAACGCAACCAACTGTTTCACCGATGCGGTCTTGCATGCAATTATCGCCGGGAAATGCATGTGCGACCGGATATCCTCTGCAATGTTATATTCCGGGCCGCTCCACGTAAAAATCACTGCATATCCGAAATCTTCTATCAATTTGTCTGACAAACGCGCATATTTTTCCGTCGGCCATCTCTTGTATTTGCCAAACAGGCTTGTTCCCGGATGAATAATCGCCATGGATTTCTGACCCAAATGGTTTTTGAGGATAAAATCGTCAATATAATTATTGTCTTGTTCCGGAACAGAAAACACCGGTTTTTTATAATATGCTTCGATGCCCAATCCCTGAACGAGCGACAGGTATTTTTCAATTCTGTGCATGGTTTTTTGCCGCGGAGTAATATGCACATTCGTAAAAATATAATTGAATTCTTTACAATATCCCATGGAAAACCCCACCCGTATTTTTGCGGCGCTTAGATATCCCAAAAGGCCGCTTTTAAAATTACCATGAAAATCCAATACAATATCATACCTTTTCATGTTTAATTGTTTAAAAAAGGCAAACATTTCTGAAATGAATTGAAAATACCGTTCCGGACGCAATAACCATGATTGCCATCGCTTCCGGGGGAAGACAAGCACTTCATCCACTTCGGGAACCATTTCAACCAAATCCTTAATATTATCCTCAACAAGCCATGTAATTTTGCTGGTGGGCAATGCTTCTCTTACATTTTTTACGGCAGGAATCACGTGAATAATATCACCCATAGCACCCAGGCGAACAATTAAAATATTTTTCTGGTTGATGCTGTTTTTCCCTATTTTCATATTTGAAAACCCTATCTCCGTCCTTTTACGATATTTTCTGCGGCAGTTCATCTTTCGGGTTAATGTACCCGCCGAAATGTGTATTTGCAACTCCAATTTAACCCGTTATACGCCACCGTTTATCACAATGCAGGAATAGCAACTTTGCGTTTGTATTCATGGAATTCGTGATATATAATGAAACACCCATGCAGACTTCTATAAGATTTACGAATTACGATTTGGGATTTGGGATTTGGGATTTGGGATTTAAATCGTACCTCGCAAATCGTAATTCGTACATCATAATCGATGGTTTAAATCACCCCTTTTTTCACTAAGCTTTACCCCGACAGTATATGAACTGTATGCCGCATACAACAAAAATACCCCCGCATTTTTCCATAATGAGAAGCAATAAGACTATCATATGTGTAAAAGAAGATTATAAAGAATTTATTGCAGACATAATTTCCCCTCCATTGGTGTCAGAAGCAGGCAATCAGGATTCTTTTCAAATAAAGCAGGGAAGGGGCCGCTATCCGACCATTCCTATTAAAAAAAACGGCGGTGAAAGACTCATTGTCAGAAACTATAAACATGGCGGTATGTTGGGCAGGCTTTTAGGAAATGTATTCTTTTTCGGCGACCGGCCATTAAATGAAATCTATGTACATGAAGTTGCCCGAAAAAACGGCATAACCTCCGCGGAAGCCATCGCCGTAACAAAAAAAAAGAGATGGGGCATTTTTTATTCGGCCAATTTCATATCGAAGGAGATTGCAGGCGCCGTTGATTTAATAGACTTTCTCAATGAACAACCTGCAGTAAATGTCCACTCAAAAAAATCTGTTATTTTTACCCTGGCAAAATTGATAAGAAAAATGCATGACGCGGGAATATACCATGCGGACTTACATTTAAAAAATATGCTCTTAAAGAAGATTTCCGGGGGAACATTTGAAGCGTACATAATTGATTTGGACAAATCAACGGTTTGGCGTCAATTAACTATCGGTAAAAGAATGAAGAATTTGCTGCGATTAGACCGTTCCCTTGAAAAATATTATTGGCTGCAAGGTAAAAAAACAGAAAAGCCGCTTTCCCATGTATCAAAAACAGACAGGATACGATTTTTCAAAGCATACATGACGACCGACCCGGCGATAGACAGAGATTGGAAGGTATACATTCACCGCTATTATTCGCCGTACACGTTTCACAAATTTTGGTGGCATTTTTCGGGGTTGTCCTAAAACATTTTTTAAAAAAGGTTCTTCCATGTTCATGATAAATATAATAAGTCCGGTTATTTCATATTTTATTGGGAGCATTCCGTTTGGGTTTATTATTGCCAGGGTGGCAAAAGGCATCGACATTCGTGAGGCAGGAAGCGGCAATCCTGGAGCAACCAACGTGTGGCGGGTAATGGGGAAAAAGTATGGGATACTGGTTTTCATTCTTGACATGATGAAGGGTTTTCTTCCGGTTTTAATTTTTGATTACGTGACGTCAGGACAAAGCCGCAGCTTATATGCTATATTGTGCGGCACCGGTGTTATATTGGGGCATACCTTTCCGGTCTTTTTAGGTTTTAAAGGAGGCAAGGCCGCCGCAACCGGGTGCGGTGTATTTCTGTGGTTAGCTCCCTTACCTCTGTTCATTTCAGTAGCCGCATGGTTATTAACCACTTTTATTTCACGCTACGTATCATTAGGGTCAATGGTCAGTACCGTTGTATTGGTAATCAGTATAATACTGTTAAATAACGAACCCTTCGGCAGCGGGTTGTCTTTAACATTATTTTCCATCTTTATCTCATTATTTCTCATTTTCCGGCACAAATCCAATATCAAACGCATCATCAACGGCACAGAAAATAAAATCGGCAGAAAGACAAAAAACTAAGCTGGCATAGCCAGAACCGAACAAGCACGAAATACGAAAGAGGAACCACAGATTTCAGTAGAGTAGAAACAGACGACGAGAACTTAGGCAGAAGTTTGTTTTCTCTGTTTGCTGGCTGGTTTCCCGCCAGTGCCACCATATCTCCGCCATATACTTATCACCTGCCCCTCGTCAAACCGTGCATGCGATTTTCCCGCACACGGCTTTCCGACAGCCTTCTTAAGCTTTCACAGGTTGTCTGAATTGAAAAATATAATCTCTTAGAGGAAAGCGATTGAATGTATAAGCATGCAATTGAAATATTCTATAGTGAAGAGGACGAGGGATATATTGCTGTAGTGCCGGAATTGTCTGAATGTTCGGCTTTTGGTGAAACGGAAGAAGAAGCCCTGGAAGAAGTTAAAACAGCCAGGTACCTCTGGCTGGAAACGGCAAAGAAGGAACGGAGAAAAATACCAAAACCTCAAGGGAGGGAAATGCTTAAAGCTGTTTATAAAGATATTCTTTTGTCCAAAACACCCTCGGCAAACAAATGAATATCACGGTAACACTTTAGTTTTTTGAAAAATTACAATAATTGCAATGTAAGGGCGAAGCATTGGGGAGAATATGGACACTTCCTATATTTCTTGATTGATCTGGTGGGATAATAAGGGAAGTGTCCCTATTCTCCTATATTATCCCATCAATAATTTCTGAAAATCCTGAAGACATTTCTCACGGAATTGTCTTGATAAAATACCTCCAAATGCCTATAAACGCAAAAAAGACGTAGGGGGGATTTTGGAAAGGCGGAAAGTAAAAGGATAAAACATGGCGTGATTTTTCTCTGTTTCCTCAAATTCTCTTTCCTTTCCCTTACGGACCGTTTTGATCCGGTTATTTATAAAACAAGTCGCTGTATGGAAAAAATAAATACTTTTATAGCAAAAATAACCCGCCCCAAGATTGCGGGTATCTTTCCCAGAGAAAGACTGTTCCGCTTGATGGATAAAGGCAGGGACAAGCCTGTAATCTGGATATCGGCGCCTGCCGGTTCCGGAAAGACAACCCTTGCGGCAAGCTATCTGAATAGCCGTAAGCTCTCCTATCTGTGGTACCGCGTGGATGAAGGCGATGCTGATATTGCAACCTTTTTCTACTCTATGGGAATAGCGGTAAAGAAGGCTGTTCCATCGCATAGGAAACCCCTCCCCTTGTTAACGCCTGAGTACCAACAGAGTATTCCCCTGTTTACCAAACGGTATTTTGAAGAGTTGTATAGCAGACTGACGTCACCATGGATAATCGTTTTTGACAATATACAGGATGCGCCTGTTAATTCTTTATTTCATAAAACGCTTACCAGCAGCCTCGATATAATCCCTGATGGTATCAGTATTATAGCCGTCAGCCGGAATGACCCGCCTCCCCACTATGCCAGTATTAGTGCAAACAATAAATCCCATCTTATTGGACGGGAAGAGGTCAGGTTTACCATGAAAGAGTCTAAGGAGATACTTCTGGTAGGGGCAAAAAAGAGAATAGCAAACACATCCTTAACCCGGTTATACACACAAACAGAAGGCTGGGCGGCAGGTCTTGTACTTATAGCGGAGCACATAAGAACAAAGGGTCTTGATGATACGCTACGAAGCGGATCAATATACGAAAAGGCATTTGACTATTTTGCAAATGAAATCTTTATAAAGACAGATAAGAAAACGCAGATATTCTTACTTAAGACAGCCTTTTTGCCAAGAATGACGATACACATGGCAGAAAAACTCACCGGCGTCAGCGAATCGGGACGCATCCTGCACGAACTGACCCGAAAGAATTACTTTACCACGGCACACTATCAGAAGGAGACTATTTATCAATACCACCCGCTTTTCAGGGAATTTCTGCTCTCCAGGGCAAGGGATTCTTTTGACACCGGAAGATTGTCTGCTATGCAGCGAAAGGCTGCCGCACTTCTTGGAAAATCAGGGCAAATAGAAGATGCTGCCCTTTTATTCATTAATGTTGGTGACTGGGATGGTCTTATCAAGCTAACCTGCAGCCATGCATCGTCCCTCATAGCGCAGGGGAGAACAAAGACGCTTGTGGAATGGATTACAAATATTCCTGAAGAAACAAGAGATAATGAACCGTGGATCCTTTACTGGCACGGTGTTTGTAAATTATCGTACAATCTTACAGAAAGCCGTGGTTGTTTTGACAGGGCATTTATGCAGTTCCGCGCCTGGAATGAACAAACGGGCATGTGGCTGTCCTGGTCGTATGCGGTAGATACTATTTTTCACGAATTTGAAGATTTTCCCCGTCTTGACAACTATGCTTCATTATTTGATGACATATTTCAGAAAAGAACACCCTTCCCTTCATTTGAAGTTGAATTGAGGGTTCTTCCCTGCAGGTTTTTCATTATGGCGATGAGGGAACCAAATCACCCTGAGATTGATAAATGGGCTCACCGCGTTTTTTTGTGTCTGCAGGAGTGCAGAGAGGTAAACCTTCGTCTCCAGCTCGGATTTCATCTTGCGGTACATTACTTGTGGATGGGTGATTTTGCAAATGTCGGCATTGTAATAAACTCGATCAGCGAAGGGTTACGATCCGAAACAATCCTTCCGATGGAGCGCCTTTTGTGGGAAAATACAAAGGCCATGTATGCATGGCTTACAGGTTCCGTTGAGTCGTGTCTTCGTACTGTTTCTGAGGCGTTAAAGCTTTCTTGCGAAACGGGCATACATTTCTGGGATCACCACCTCCTCTCATTTGCGGCTTGCGCAGCACTGAGCGACGGAGATATTGAAACAGCCAATGGAATGATTCGTAAAATAGCGTCCGGTCTGACACATGCACGAAAAATCGACATTATCTTCTATCACTTCCTGTGTGCATGGAGAGATCTGACCAGTGGAAATTTGTCATCTGCCGCAGAACACATGAGAATACATACCAGCCTGGTCGCAAAGATAGGAGCGTATCTCCCTGTTGCGGTAAATCATGTTGCAGCGGCACATATCTTTGCGGCAAGGGGAGAATACCGTGAAGCAATATCCTGGCTCAATCGTGCCCAACAAATTGGACGGCAGACAAAGAGCAAGCTTATCAAACATATGTGCCTCCTGACGAAAGCCTGGTTAGCATTGGAGTGTAGCGGAAAAGGAACTTCAGAGGAAGAGGGGCTGGCAGCATTGCGCAAGGCAATGTCGTTTGGGAGGGAACATCGTTTTATCAACTGCTTCTTATGGCGGCCTGAAGTCGTCTCACGATTGTGCATAAAGGCGCTTGAGGCAGGAATCGAGGCCGAGTACGTCCGTGAACTTGTCCGCACACGCAAACTGGTTCCCGATACGCCGCCTCTGGGGTGTGAAAACTGGCCGTGGCCGTTAAAGATATTCACGCTGGGGAGGTTTACCCTGCTGAAAGAAGACAGCCCCGTTTCCATGTCCGGAAAGGTACCGCGCAAGCCATTGGAACTTATCAAGGCGATTATTTCACTGGGAAGCAAGGAAGTATCTATAGACCGGGTAACAAATATGCTGTGGTCCGATACAGAAGGAGACATGGCGCATCATGCCTTTGAGAGCACATTGTACCGGTTGCGCCGTCTCATTGGCAATGATGCGGCAATCAAGCTACAAGGCGGACATTTATCGCTTGACAGCCGGTATTGCTGGGTTGATGTATGGGTATTTGAAAGGTTACTGGAGGAAATTGCCGGTGCATCCGTATCTGAAAAGCCCGTCCCCCTTGTGCGACCCGATGTTTTAAAGTTGTTTGAAAAGGCCTTTGATCTCTATAAAGGGTGTTTTCTGCCGGCGGATATATCATGTTTATGGACTGTATCAATCCGGAAATCCTTACAGAAAAAGTTTTTCCGGCTGGTTATGTTATCAGGGAATTATCTGGAACGTGCGAAACAATGGCAAATGGCAGTGGAATATTATGAAAGGGCGATTGAGATAGATAATCTTGCAGAGGAGTTTTACCAGCGGCTTATGATGTGCCACCATATGCTTGACAAGCGTTTGGAGGCAGTTAAGGTTTATCACCATTTAAGGAATGCACTCTCTTCGGTTTATCAGATTACACCTTCACCGGAAACAGAAGCTCTGTACAGATCGATACTATCCGGTACTAACAAGCCGGAATGCAAGAAATTTTAAAATATTGAGAATCGGTGAGCTATCGGTGAGTTTTCTTGTGTTAAATATTTGGAATGTGAAATTTTCATCCTATTGAACAAGGAATTTTAAAATTGCGGCTGTAGGGCGAAGAATCTCTCCGCCCTATATTGGGAGGACCGTTGATACCTGATTTAAATAATCCGGAAGAAAAATAGAGAAAGAGAACGGCGGAGAAAATCCAAATTGTTTTTCCACGTATTTCTTGGGCCTAAATATCTTTATATCACAGAAAGGAGCATGTATGTATTTACTATTTGACAGGAAAACAGTGCATTATAACCGGACACTAATTTTAACTATATTTATAACTCTCGCTTTTTTAATTCTTCCCGCGCTCACAAAATTGCCCGTTGCCCAGGCACACGATTGCGGCCCTGTTGCAGTGACAATGAACGTCGGGGAAACCACCACCTGGCAGATTACGGCTGATTTGACGGAAGATGTGACCCATTATCGGCCGGTATATACGGGAGATACCAGCATAGCAACACTATCTCCTGATACGGAGTTCTATAGCCACCATGGCGTGTTTACCATTACCGCCACAGGGGCTGGGCAAACGAGCTTTGCAATTGAGTGGTATTATGAACAAACCGATACAGGCGGCATTTGTGAGGTGGTTGTTACCGTTAAAGAGGCTAAACCAACGCCAATCCCAACGGTCTCTCCAAAACCGACACCGACAGTTACGTCACCAACCGGGCTTATGATCAATGATGATCAGTATGTTACTCCCTTAAATAATGCGTCTACAAACTATAAAAAACTCATGAGAGCAAATGGCGGCGTTTTTATTGATGCTGCCTGCACTACATGTCCACCACCTGATGAAGCTTTCATGATTACAAGTCCTGGTCTTATCAATGACGCACCCGACCCCATAACGCTCCATAACGGTGAATTCGTCTTACAGGCAACAGACCTCAAGATACCCGGACGCGGATTCGACTGGGCGTTTACCCGCACCTACAAAAGCCGCATTACCTATGACGGGACGTTGGGACATAACTGGGATTTTAACTATAACTCCAGGCTAATTGAAATTACGGAAGATAATCAGGACGCCATTTCAACGGATACCTTTACCCCTGTATTCAGTAGTTCGTTTACAAAAGTCGGGAGTGTCGTCGTCATGGATGGTCACGGCAGGTCAGACCTCTATGGTTTACAATCAGATGGCGCATACAGCACTCCATTAGGAGCCTATACCCGACTAACAAAAAATAAGGACGGTTCATTCATACTAAGAGACCGTCAGGGGAGCAAAAAGTCTTATGATAAAAATGGCTTCCTTAATAGTCTGGAAGACAGACACGGAAATTCCATGAAGTTTAAAAGGGATGACAACAGCAGACTCACAGAAGTTACCGACACACTTGGCAGGAAGATTTCGTACAATTATAACAGTGACGGACGACTCACCGGGGTAAAGGATTTTGCCGATAGAACCATCAAATTTGAATATGACGGCAACGGCGACCTCATCTCTGTAACTTCTCCATCAGTCACCGGTACCCCTAATGGAAATGACTTCCCTGATGGCAAGACCACAAAATATACCTATTCATCCGGGTTTGATGATGAAACGTTAAACCATGGCCTTCTGACCATAACGGCCCCGAACGAAGTGGCAGTCGGTGGCTCTCCGCGTGTGATTAATGTATATGAAACAAACTCCGCATCATATGCCTACGGTCGCGTTATAAAACAGACCTACGGAGGAACTAATGCCGGCGGAATTGCCGCAGGGGGTGATGTCACGTATGTATATGAGGAACGTACCTCAAATCCTTCGGGTACCAATGAACCGGCCAATCGCGTTACGGTAACAGACCGCAACGGCAACAAGACGATATATGAACACAATAAGCTGGGAAATGCCGTATCCATTAAGGAATATACCAAAGGCTTGCGAACGGGTGAACCGGCATATTTTGAGACGGCCTTTGAATATAATACGGATGGAGAAAGAGTAAAAGCCACGTTGCCTGAAGGAAATGAGGTTGAAAATACGTTCTCCACAGAGGACGCAAGTTCAACCGATTATACAAAGGACAGGTTTAAACAGGGGAATCTCCTTGAAAATAAGCAGATACCAGACAGCGACCGCGGGGGCAACCAGCAGCAAATCACCCCGACTTTTACCTATGAGCCGATATACAATCGTACCAGAACAGAGACTGACCCGCGGGGAAACGACGCCGGCTATGCGCCACCCAACGGCGGCACGCATTCAAAAGCACGTTATACTACTACCTATTATTTTGACTATCAGGAAGGCAACAATCTGAATGCGATAGCAGAGGTCTTGGGTGTTTCAAGTGCTGACGTTCAGTCGATGCTTGATGAGGCAGGGGTAAAAATTGGTCTGGGCGATCTGAACGGCGACGGCGTTACCAACGGCGTTGCAGGCAATGTGGTCAAGGTTGTTTATCCCACCATTACCCTGCTGAGCGGTTCCAACCAGGCGCAGCGGGAAGGCGATACATCACAGGAAATTGTGGAATTGTTTACCTATAATGAATATGGACAGGTCACGTCAAAGACCGACCCGGAGGGAAATGTTACTGAATACGACTATCACCCGGAGAACGACCCCGACGGTGACGGAAAGAATAAGATTAAGGGCAATGGAAAAGGTTCGTTTGGCTACCTGAAAGAGGTGGTAGCAGATACCACTTCCTCGTCAAAGCGGAATTCCGGTAAAAATCCAAAACCGGCAAAGATTAAGACTCAATTTTTTTATGATGATGTGGGAAATGTAATAAAAGAAGTCAATAGCCGCGGCATTGCTACGGAATATGTGGTGAACGAACTCAATCAAAGGGTCAAAATCACCCGTGCTGCCTCTGTCTCTAAAAATAAAGGAAAAAAGAAAAAAACAAACTTAAAGGCATTCAAATATGTCACCTATATGGAGTACGATTATAATGACAATATCGTAAAGAAAGAGGTTGAAAATAGTGACAGCAATAACGGCGATCTTGCAGGGGATTTTGTTGAGTACACCTATTCCTACGACATTCTTGATCATTTAATTAAAGAGACCAAGGAAGTTAGCGAGAATGAAACATTGGTTACTGAGTATCATTACGATGCGAATGAAAACAGGATAAAGGTCATACAGCCGGAGGGAAATTATCAGGAGACGGAATATGACGAACGGGACAAGGTATTTCGCTCCACTAATGTGTGCGGATGCAGCGGAGGTTCTCCAAATACAACATACAATTATGATAAGAACGGAAACCTTGTTGAACAAATAGACGGAGAGGATAATAACGGTGACGGAGCGAACGATAGCATCCTGTATGAATATGATGGATTTAACAGGCTCGTTAAAACTAAAGACCATTTAGGGAATGTTACAGAGCAGGTGTATGATACTGGTAGTAATGTTATAAAGGTATCACGCTATGGCGCTATCGGCGGTGAAAGCCCGAAAGACAATTCAGGTTCTGGGAACGTGTTGTTAAGCCAGGCAGAGTACTTCTTTGACGAGATGAACAGGCAGTACCAGCAGGATGAAATACTGTTTGTGGCTGACGGTGTGAGTACCGTCCGTACCACTGTCCTCAAAGATGGACCTTTGGGTACATCTGATGACGGCAGGGTAACAACACGAAACGAATTCGACCGCAAAGGACGCACGACTTTTACCATTGCGGACGATGGAGACGTGTTTGAATCACAATACGACGGGGTAAACAGATTGATAGCAAGGATTGACCCGGAAGGGAATCGTGCAGACTACACCTACGACGAAAACAACAATATGACAAAGGTCAAAGAAACGGAGGTCACTCAGGAAGGGAACAGCCCTTCATTGACAGAGAAATTTACCACCATAAACGAATACGACGCACTGGACCGTTTAGTCAGGGTAACTGATAATATAGGGCAGACCGCCAGATTTACCTACGACAGCCGCAATAATCTCATTTATACCAGTGACCCGAATGGAAAAAAGACAAAGGATAAAGAGGGACTCTATGACGGCAAGATTAATAAGGATGGCAACACCGTGCATTACTATTATGATGGAATCAACCGGAAGATCAAAGAGGAAAGAGATCTCAGGAAGGGAGGACAGGGCAAGGGAACTATTGACACCTCCAATCCGTATAACCCCGACGGAAAGATTACCATTACCTACACGTATGACGGAAATTCCCGGCTCACTGCGATAACAGATGATAATGGAAATACAACACAATACGACTATGACGATTCAAACCGTTTGACACAGCAAACCAATGCCGACGGGACGACAAAGACGTTTGAATATGATAAGGACAGCAATCTGGTAAAAGCGACCGACGAAAACGGTTCTGTGACAGAGTTCACCTACGATGCACTCAACCGTCTGACGCAGAAGGATGTAACCAGGGCATCAGGGGTTATTGGGACAACACAGCAGGCATTTGAGTATGACGGTCTCTCGAGGCTCACAAAGTCCTTTGATAACAATGACCCAGATGATACCACGGATGATGCTACGGTTACTTATGCTTATGATTCACTGGGCAGGCTTATTGAAGAAGTTCAGAACGGACAGGCCGTGTCAAGCCAATGGGACGGTGATAATAACAGGGTGGCATTAATCTATCCCAATAGCAGGAGGATAGAGACCTCCTATGATAAGCTTGACAGGATTGATACGATCAAAGATTCGGGCGCAGATACAAACGTTGTTGACTATGATTACATAGGACCCGGAAGGATTTTGGAAAGGACATACAGTAACGGCGTTCGTATGACCTTTCTTAATGATAAGAGGACAAAAAACGAGGGTTACGACAAGGCACGACGTACGGTAAAGCTGAGACACCTTACGGAAGACAATGACCTTGTTGCCGGGTTTGAACATGGATACGACCGGGTGGGTAACAAATTGTACGAAACCAGATTGCACGAGTTCATCGGGAAAAAGAACGTGGGTGATGTATATACGTATGATTCGGTGTACAGGCTGACAACCTTTAATCGAGACGTCATTGACCCCAAAAAGGCGTCTCGTAATGTAAGGCGAAGCGTTGCTTCGCCTTACGAAGAGCGAAGTAGCACTTCGCTCTACAAAGATAAGAATGGTAAAGGGAAGGCCGGTGAGAACCAAACGGACTGGGGGTTTGACGGCTTAGGGAATTGGTTAACGCTTACGATTGGCACTGAAACCTTTAAAAATACCGCAAATGAAATGAATGAGTACGTTGACTTTAAAGGCGCTTCTCAGGCGCACGACTACAATGGTAATTTGACTGACGATGGAACAAACATATATGCTTATGACTTTACAAACCGGCTGTGTACCGTGAGCAGAAAAACGGATAGTTCCGTAATCGCCGCCTATACGTATGATGCCTTGGGACGCCGCATTCGCAAAGTGGTGTCGAACTCAGATGACCTTGATAGAACCACAAACTTTTACCTGGATGGATGGCGGGAGATCGAGGAACGGGATGATGCCGATAGCGTATTACAACAGTATGTCTTTGGGATTTACATAGACGAACCTCTTGTGCTGAATCGAAATATGGACGGCGACAATAGCGCTATCGGCACTGGTGACGAACAATTATTTTATCATCAGAATACATTATACTCCATATTTGCATTAACTGATAATAACGGCAGGGTTGTAGAAGGCTATCAATATGATGCCTATGGCCGCCAGACGGTTATAAAGGCAGGCGATAACGGTATCGTTGATTTTAGTGGAGACGATGAGTTTTTATTAGGTGGGATAAGTGTATTAGGAAACCCTTATATTTATACGTGTAGGAGGCTGGACTCCGAAACAGGTTTCTATTATTATAGGATGCGATATATGAATCCAGATCAGGGGCGATTCATTAGTAGAGATCTGATACGCGCTACTAATCTTTATGAATATGTAAGAGGCCGACCAATTGCAGCCTTAGATCCATTTGGACTTCACACAAACTGGGCGGCCAGAGCATGGCAAAAGGTTTGGGATGTGGTTGAAACTATGTCTCTTATAGCACTTCCAGGTTCACCGGACTACAGTAGAGTTGTTAGTAGCGAATTAGTGGTTAACGCGGAATTCACAGCTAACTATGGTCCCAATGATGACGCGGCAGCTAGTGGAGAGGTGCTTTACTTGGATGCAAATACTGATGCTAGCCCAACCCAGCGACAGGGAGTACGACAAACGGAAAGTTCGCGGGAACGTGAAGTGTGGAAGACGAGAGGAGGGAACGGGTTTATCATAGCTAGTTCACCACGGACTCCCTATTGTGTGCAGTGCTTAGACTTCAAATGGACAGCAGAGATAGAAGCTGAGGAAGTGATACCCCCACTCGCGCGAGCAGCTGTCGGTGTACTAACAACAGCCATTAATACTGACACAGCCGGAGGAATTGGACTTTCTGCGGCAGGAGAAGCTCTGGATATTCTCTCAGGGGGCACCGATGCTAATAGAGTTGGAGGTTTTCCTATATTCAGAATCCGAGTGTGTGCGGATGGCACGAAAATTATTCGGATAGACAATCCAATCGTGGGCCGGCAGAGCTATACAAGCGCTGCTAGCCTTATAAGTGGGCCATTTAGATTTCTTACTAGCGGTAGACTTCCAGGGTATCATTTCTCATCCGCAGTTGGATACGAATAACAAGGTGTGAGCGGGGTCACGCGTCTTGGGGGGGCATGGAAAAATTAGGGACATCCAACATTTATCAGGTAGCGTTGGAGCATTGGTGTCAAACCTTAATTTATGATTAAGTGTGGTTAGGTACGCCAAGAAGCGTATATATATCAGTTGGTGCAAATCCAACCCGCCAATTGACCGTTCGGGCGGTAGTGAAAGAGGCAGAAAGCCTCACGGGAGGACGTAAACAGCGATGAATACGTTCGAGTTCCCTGTAGCGAGCAGTCAGACCGTAGCGCAAGCGAACACGCAGGCTTCGTCACGCTAAAAATACGATAGATGAGCCTCCCTGATTGGGCGAAATCTGTAATCGCATAGGTAGAAAGAGACAAACGGTGGAATTATGCGGTGTCGTCGGAGTTAAGAGTGACGGTATGATTGTAAAAGGTATATAAATGAACTTGGGAGGTCTCATTATTCAGGTTGATGACCGTAACGCATACTATAAGGCAAGCCGAAGGGTATAGCGGGATAATGAGAAGTCGGAGATGCCCATAGTAGTGAAGATGGTGAAGACAGAATTCTCTTACCAACATTGGCTAATAGGGAAAAGAACGGTGGCGGGGTATCAGCGGCGACACGGATAGAAAGGAGCAGTATCAACTGGTGAAACCCTCCTTGTCCCTGATAGAAATATCAGGAGGACTGAGGGTCACGTCTTAAATATTAAGCAATTGTTTTTTTTATTTACCTGTTTCGGTGAGCATCCGTACCGAAATAACTCATATGCGCTAAACAAAAAGAAAGGGTGGTAAAGTCTTCAAAAGCGAGAATTTCCTTTCAATTTTTCCAGGCGGGCTCAGGCTTGTAACCTGAATCGAAACATTTTGGAAATATCTTGATATTGCAAAATAGAAATTGTATTCTATTTTGTATGATTATCGCAAGAAAGATAAAAACGCTGGTACAACAGCGCCTGAAATCGTATCCGGCGGTAGCTTTAATCGGACCACGCCAGTCCGGCAAAACCACGCTGGCGCGCTCTTTGTCAACTGACTATTTCGATCTGGAACAAGAACCAGAACAACTGCGTCTGGACGTCCAATGGCCTTCATTGATCAAGACCAAACGCCTTATAGTCCTTGACGAGGCCCAGTCATGGCCGGAATTATTTACGCGCTTACGTGGGGCAATAGATATGGAACGACAAAGGCTTGGTCGCTTCCTGCTGCTGGGTTCTGTTTCACCGGCGCTCATGAAACATGTTTCTGAGTCCCTGGCAGGACGTCTCTCCCTGGTTGAGTTAACCCCTTTGACTCTCACCGAACTTCCTGATATCCCAATGACGGAATTATGGTTACGGGGTGGTTTTCCTGATGGCGGTGTTTTGACGTCCGACCGCTATCCACAATGGCAAAAGGACTATCTCGACCTCATGACGCAACGTGACTTACCAAGCTGGGGGTTAAGCGCCAAACCACAAGTGATGCAACGTTTGTTGAGAATGTTGGCAGCCGTTCATGGCCAATTGTGGAATGCCTCGCAAATTGGTCAAAGCCTCGGCCTTTCGTACCATACGGTCAATACCTATGTCCATTTTCTGGAAGGGACTTTTCTCATTCGGAAGCTTCAACCCTGGTTTGCA
The DNA here is from genome assembly GCF_900696675.1 of uncultured Candidatus Kuenenia sp. Taxonomy (NCBI): domain Bacteria; kingdom Pseudomonadati; phylum Planctomycetota; class Candidatus Brocadiia; order Candidatus Brocadiales; family Candidatus Brocadiaceae; genus Candidatus Kuenenia; species uncultured Candidatus Kuenenia sp. The sequence goes on from NZ_CAADGZ010000017.1 coordinate 36,498, forward strand.
AATGTGAAGAAACGGCTTGTTCGTAGTCCGAAGTGTTATTGGCGTGATACCGGCATTCTCCACAGTTTGCTTGGTGTTCAGGACTATGAAACGCTTCTTAATCAACCATGGGTGGGCGCAAGTTGGGAAGGGTTTGTTATCGGGCAAATCCTGGACACCTTGAATATGACCGGATGGCCGGTGGATCCATGGTTCTTCCGTACGGCTGATGGCGCTGAGATTGATCTCATGTTCCGTTACAAGAACAAATTATGGGCTATTGAAGTGAAGTTGACGTCGAACCCTTCTTTGCAGGATTTTGACAGCCTCAACCGCGCTGCCGATCTGGTTGGAGCGGATAAACGTGTACTTGTCTCCCAGACAACACAGTCAGCAGTTGGAAAAATGCAGATTTCATGCTCGTTACAGGAGTTGTTGGAAATGTTCGTTAAACCGGAATAGTTCAGCTTACGGGAAATGGGGGTCTTTGATTTTGATGTAGCGAGTTCCTCCGGTTGGGCAGGAATAATTTTAATCATTTCTCCACATTTTCAGGGCTGGATCGGGCATGAATCGGGTTTAACGTATTTGATTTCTCCGTTTCTGATTGTTGTGTGAAAAAGTTTTCGTGAAGTTAACCTGAAGGTATACAAAAAGCGTTGCGTAAGGATACCGAATAGGGTCATGTGTTGGTATCAAACCTTGATCTGTGATTAAGTGTGGTTAGTGGTTAAGGGGGGAGCATTCCCGATTTTTTGTAAAAATGCCATTAGCGGGGGGAGGGGAAGGAATAGTAACACAAGCTTCCAGTTTGAGGGTAAAATGCCACAAGCAGGGTGCTTGTGTTACAATGTACAATTAGTTAACCAAAAATCGGGAATGCGCCTGTTGTTCAAACTATGTCCTCCGCTGGCGGGGGTGCAGGGGGTGGACTGGATTTCTCCATCGATTCAACTACCCCTTTATTATGAAAATAAATTTGACCCTCTTTCCCACGCTCCGCAGACTGGTCAAATGGACAATTTTATCCTGTTTCGTGACATGCATTCCCGCAGAACGTAGGAATGAGAAGAAAAATTTATGGCTATTCATGTTATAAACCTCCCAGATTTCCTCCGCATACAATTATACAATTCCACCCCCTTAATCCCCCGCCAGCGGGGGACAGGCTTGCCACATCCCTTGCAGCGTTGTTTTGCCCCAATCACACAAACGGTTACGAAAAATCGGGAATGCTCATGTTAAGAGGCAAATAGGGACAGGCACTATTTTGTTTAGTGATTATAGGTAGTGGAAAGGAGTTGAATTATATGGAGGAATCAAATCTTTATTATTGACAAATTACCATGAATAACCATTTTTAGGAATAGTCATTTTTGCACTTTGTTCAGGGCAACGTCTTAGTGTATATTCTGGTCGAAAACGACAGAAGAAAGGCTGCTGAATAAATTTCTGGATATTTAATAAGGTCTTCGGCCAACTTTTTTGCGCAACCGAGACGGTCGCGCTACCAATTTGAAATTCTTTACCGGTAAATCAGGCATTTGGCAACATTTTTTTGTAGAGCGAAGTGGCACTTCGCTCTACAAAATTCTGCAATCATTAAAGTCATACATGGCAAGGGAAGCAAACAAACTCCTCAACCGCAGTGGCGCCTTCTGGCAGCACGAAAGCTATGACCATGTTGTGCGTGATGGAAAGGAACCGGAACGGATTGTAAGTTATGTTTTATACAATCCTGTAAAGACTGGCTTGGTCTCAAGCTGTGATCAGTACGTACATGTGGTGCAGAATGGAAAGCATGTAGAGCGAAACGCCGCTTCGCTCTGCAATACAATGTGATTGAAAAGGAAATGGAGTTATGCCTAAACCCAAAAATACAATTTTGCAATTAAAAATGCTGTGGTATGTTGTTTTCCTGTTGGCTATGTCTCTAAATGTGCATGCCGGCAATGAAGAAATTGTTTCCCTCTTTCCCTCTGCCGTGTCCGGGAATTTAACGTCTGATGATGCAGTATTTGGCGTTGCAATGTCTGACAGTCAGCAGGAAGTTATTATCAACCTTATTCCTTTGAAATCCAAAATTGAAGCATATGAAAAGGTGCGCATGGATTTTCTGGAACATAGCATTGTTGTCAGACGCACTGCATTTCTTCGGGGGTTGAAGGAAAGCGTGACATGGATTGGAAAGCCTGAAGGTCGGGAAGGATCGATCATTATGTCGGTTTGCGGCGATGCCCTTTTTGGGCAGATTGAGCTGAAAGACGAGGTTTACAAGATAGTACCTGTCAGAGGCGCAAACACGCACCGGGTCTTTAAGCTCGATCCGGAAAAAGCCGCTCCCATAGACGACGTTGGCTCGATTCCGCATTATGATAAATTGAATGACAAAGAGATCAAGGATAGTTCTTCTTCCGAAAAAAGAGATGACGGATCGGTTTTTGACGTGCTTGTTTTATATACGAATGGTTTTGCGGAGGCATATCCGGGTGATGAGCTTATTGCCCAGATTAGTTATCTGGCCGGTGTAGCAAACGCTTCCTATGTAAACAGCGAAATTGGCCTTACTGCACGGGTTGTCGGAATAGAGGAGGTTGATTATGAAGACAGCGGAACAACGGCGGACGCCCTCAGTGATTTAACGTACGGGAGTGGCGTTTTTTCAGACGTGGCGGACCTGCGCAATCGTTTGGGCGCTGATCTTGTTGTTTTGTTGAGGGTTTATACGTCCGGTAACGATGTTTGTGGCAGAGCATGGCAAATGACGTCACTGAGTAGCTCGTTTGAAAATTGGGCATTTTCAGTGGTACAGGTAGGCGAAATTAGTTCTGGCAGTGGTTCTTGGTATTCGTATTGTTCAGACCAAACCCTGGCCCATGAAATGGGACACAATATGGGGTGCGGACATGCTGACGCATACTCGGCTACGGGTGTATTTGAATATTCATACGGCTATTGCTTTTATCCTTATAGATCTGTCATGGCTACGTGCAATGGCACGAGGGTCAACTATTTTTCGAATCCGGATGTATCCTATGAAGGATTTGCTACCGGCACAGATAATGCTAATAATGCCCGTTCGATAAACAAAGTCAAACTAACGGTTTCTCAATTTCGGGATTCGAAATGCCTGGGATCGATAACAATATCTCCGAAAGAATTGACACTTGCCAGGCAGGAAGTTAGTGAAGTGACGGTAACGGTAACAGGCGAATACGATTCTCCGTCCGAAGGCGAGACGATAAATGTAACAGTAAATAAGGCCGGCAGGAAGCAGGTATCGGTTTCACCGTCCATTGGTATCACAGACTTCAATGGTCAGGCGGCATTTACCATAACCGCAAGGAAAAAGAAAGGGACTGCAAAGGTCAAATTTAAGGTAGGTTGTTTGAAGAAATCAATGACCGTGAAGGTTAACTAAAGCTATTCCACGGATGTCGCAGAATTTGCCGTAAGGAGTCATCAATAAAACGAAAGTGTTACGAATTATGAAGATTTACCCTGTCTCTTAATCTTTTCCTTCTACCACCAATGTACGAATACTAAAAATCTCGTTTTCTGCTAAAGGCTCAATTGCCGACACAGGTACCGTTATCACAGCTATGGTGTCTCCAGGTGCATTAAATACTTCTAAAGAATATCCATCTTCACCCTTAGAAACAGGGTGATACTCAACAATAGTAGCAACGTCGCCTTTCTGCAATTTTTTTCAGGGATATCTTTTAATAAAACAATTTCTTCAAATAATTTATATGTACTGTCAAATTTTTTCCATTCGGCCCGGTTAATGTGCCTTTGGTTTTATACATTTGACCGTATTGTGTATTTTCAATGGATATGGCATCAAGCGATAAAATCTGATTATGCAAGCCATTTTTCAGCAAATACCAGTTTTAAAGAGTGTATCCTGCCCTGGATAACCATTGTGATTTATCATTTCGTTTTCCCGGAACTAATAAATATTGTATCATCTTATCACGAGAAATCAGAGTATTTCCAGCCAGTGTCATTTTAGTAGTCTGTTTATAAAGCAGTATTCATATTGGCCTAAAATGTTTGGTTTCTGCAGTGCAGTTTTTTCCGTTTGTCCCGTTTATACTACTTCGGAGTTCGTGTTTTTAAATAAATTACATTTTGAGAGGACATTAAGCATACTATTTGCCAAAGATTATAAAAAATTTCAAAATAAAACCTATCCGTTCGCCAACTAGCGCTATTCCACACTTTTTAGCGCTTGCAAATATTTTTTTGCATCGACAAAACCCGTTATTGTTTTGTCCTTCAGGACTACGCCGTCCTTATTAACGAACACTATTGTTGGCAAACCGACAACCTTGTATTTTTTCCAAAGTTTTTTTATTTCCGGATCTTCTGCGTTTGTAGCATCTATCTTAATATTGACAAATTTCCCCGACTCCTCTATTACCTGCGGATCAACATACGTGATTTTTTCTAATTCCATGCAGGCAGAACACCACGACGCCCAGAAATCAATTATTGCCGTCTTCCCTTCCTTTTTTGCTATTTCCAAACCCTCTTTTTCATTTGTAATCCAATGTATTTCCGCGTTGTTCACACTGCCAATTCTGGTATTTGTATCAGTGAATAGCGGCGGTAAAATGAAACCTTTGTTTACCATATAACCTAGTAAAAAATATACTCCGAAGATAAATGCTATCAGACCAAATGATTTCCTGACGCGCTGAAAACGAGAGCTGTCAAAGGTTAATTTATCAAAACCCCCCGAAAAAACCGCGGCAACAATCAGGAAAATGCCGAGTAAAATAATAAAAGCGCCTTCGGGAATAATGAGCCGCAGGTAATAAAAAGCAGCTCCTATCAAAAGAAAACCGAATATCCGCTCAACGGTTTCCATCCACGCGCCGGACCTGGGAAGCGCCTTTACTGCGCCTGAAAAAGTCCCAAGCACGATAAGGAGAACGCCCAATCCCCACGCAAAGACAAACAGCATCCAGAAACCTAAAAAGATATTTCCCGTACTCGCAATATATACCAGTAAACTTGCAAGAATAGGGCCTATACACGGCGAAGCGATAATCCCTGAAATCAAACCCATGACAAAAACACCGGCAACGCCCCTTCCTGTTCTACCGCCAAGCCGGTCTGAAATAAAAGACGGGACACGCAAGTAGTAAAATCCAAACATACTCATTGCGAGCGCTACAAATACCGCCACAACAAAACCAATAACCCACGGGCTTTGTAATGCGGCGCCGAACAGTGCGCCGGTTGATGCTGCCGTTACTCCCAACGCAGCATATACAATGGAAATGCCCAGCACATAAATCAATGACAGTAGGAATGCCCTCAGGGAATTTCTTCTTCCCTGCTGCTCGCCGGAAGCCTGTCCGCCAATTACCGCCACGGTAATGGGAATCATTGGATATACACATGGGGTAAAGCTTAAGCCTATTCCTGCCAGGAAAATAAAAATAAATGATAAAATAAGCCCCTTATCCTCGATGGTTTTCTGTATATCGCTCACATCCGACGTTACTTCCTCTTTTTGCAATACACGCGAAACATCTTCGGTTTTCCCCGTGAATGTCATGTTCTGAGAGGAATTGATTTTTAACGGCAAGAGTAATTCCTCTGTCTTTGGGGCGAAACAAATTGTCTCCGAACACCCCTGATAGTTTACCTTCAGGCGAATCGTATAAGGGCCTTCAGGCACATTATCCGTCAATTGTACATACGCAGCTATCGCGACCTGTCCTTCGTAAAAACTTACCTCTTTCTCCAGAAAGGGATCTATTTTTGTTTTTCCTTCAGGAAGTTTTGTAAAGAAAACCTCATAGAGATACGGTTCGCTGCTTACCATTTTTACCTGATCCTTGTAAATGTAATGGCCAGTATCAATGGCAATGATTAGAGTTATGGGGATTTGATCTCCAACGAAAACCTCACCCGGTACGTCCTCCACATATACTCTGAAGGGAAGAGCGTCTGCAAACGAAACCTTTTGAATAACGATACATAATAACAAACTATAAAGAATTCTTTTGAATATGCTGGTTTTCATAAATTCCTTCCTTTATCGAAAATGAAAAGACGACTGACTTTATCATTTCCCGGTAACAATTTAGTTTTTTGAAAAATTCCAATAATGGAGCTGTTTTGCCGCATAGTGTAGGGGCGAAGCATTTGCTACAAATTGACATAAACGCGTTCATACTCAAAGCGGACAAATGCTTCGCCCCTACCGTTAACAAAGGAGTTTGACTCATACACTATATTATGCTATTATCGGAACACTAAATAAAGTTAAAAATACATGTGCATGTTATTACTATTTAACCTTTTAAATGGAGCGTGTTTGCATTGCCAAAAGGAAAACCTATTATCGTTGGATCGCGGGGAAGTAAGCTTGCATTGACCCAGACAAATTGGGTTATTTCAGAGCTCAAGAAATTAAACCCCGGTGTTGAATTTGAAATAAAAAAAATATCTACCAGCGGAGATAAGATTACCGATGTGCCGTTGTCACGTCTGGGAGGCGTTGGCGTTTTTACCAAGGAACTTGAAGTTGCCTTGATTAAGGAGAAAATTGATCTTGCGGTGCATAGCGCAAAAGACATTCCTACAGAGGTGTCTGAGAAATTAACACTCGGTGCAATGCCAAAGCGGGTTGATCCCAGCGACGTTCTCATAAGCGCGAAAAACGTCACCCTTGAAAGACTGCCTGGAAATGCGCGTATCGGCACCAGCAGCCTGCGCAGAAAGGCACAACTCCTTGCGTTAAGGCCAGATTTTGAAATTGTAGATCTTCGGGGCAATCTTGATACCCGTCTAAAAAAACTCGAGGCTGACGATTTAGATGGTATTATCGTTGCCCATGCAGGTTTGATAAGGATAGGCTATACCGGACAGATCAGCGAAATCATTCCTTTCGAAATTATGTTACCCGCCGTAGGACAAGGGTCACTCGGAATAGAAATACGCAAAGATGATGAACGGATAAATAAAATACTATCGAAAATGGATGATCTGCACACCAGGATTGCAGTAGAGGCGGAACGTGCTTTATTGGCGAAACTCCAGGGTGGATGCCAGGTACCTATTGGAGCACATGCAAAAGTGCTTAATGATGAAGTACACCTCGAAGCGGTTATCTGTACGCTTGACGGAGAACGTACTATACGGGACAGTCACAAGGGACCTGCTAATCAAGCGGCTGCGGTTGGAAACGAACTTGCTCAAAGGATGCTGGACAATGGCGGTGATAAAATTTTACAGGAAATCAGGCAGAACTTCCCAAAACAAATGCCTTAAATGTATAGGAATTTTAGTCCGAAAATCTTTTTTTTAGTAACATTTTAGTCTTTTGAAAAACGTATTACCTATAAGCTCCGTAGGAGCAGCCTGTTTGTAGCAAAATAGGATATTATAACAGATATTAGCTCCGTTAGGAGCGACCTGTCTCTTGTAAATCCATATTAAACAGGTCTGCCTGAATATGGACAGGCCGCTCCTACGGAGCTATTTACTCTATTGAATTTTATTGTGCTACAAACAGACCGCCCCTAACGGGGCTACATGGTATTTTTTCTATACCGGGAATTTTTCAAAAAACTAAAGTGTTACTTTTTTTACACAAAGGCACCGAATAGGCAAGGGGGAGTTTCACCCCCCAAGCCTCTCACAAAACGGGAGCATCCCCGATTTTTTGTAAAAATGCCATTAGCGGGGAGGGAAAGAATAGTAACTCAAGCTTCCAGCTTGAGGGTAAAATGCCACAAGCAGGATGCTTGTGTTACAATGTACAATTAGTTAACCAAAAATCGGGAATGCCCCTGTTGTTCAAACAATGTCCCCCGCTGGCGGGGGTGCAGGGGGCATAAGCGCTAACTTGTTTTATTGACAAATTTTATTCATCATGGTATTTTTATATTAATTATCCCGCTAATCACTCTATAGGAGGATAAAGCCATGATGAGAGAAGATTGGGATCTTCTAAGAACTTTCTTCCCAAACGATTGGAAAAGTTTAGCCGTTGATACAAATGCTTTAAAAGGCT